>NZ_JAOPWB010000249.1 GCF_025965855.1 Mycobacterium sp.
GACCGGCGGCCGGAGGAGCGGGCGCCGCTGGCGCGCCCGCGGCCGGAGGACCGGCGGCCGGCGGACCGGCACCAGCCGCCACCGTATGCACGTCTAGCGCGCCGCTCACCGATATGTCGGGTGTTCCGCTGGTTGCGCCCGGCCCGGTTCCGGTGGTGCCGGCTGGTGCTCCGCTGATTGCGCTTGGGCCGCCGGTGCCGGCCGGTGCCCCGGTGCCGGTAGGTGCTCCAGTGCCGGTAGGTGCGCCCGTCCCGGTAGGTGCGCCCGTCCCGGTGGGTGCGCCCGTCCCGGTGGGTGCACCGGTCCCGGTAGGTGCGCCGGTGCCCGTCGGAGCGCCGGTCCCCGTGGGAGCTCCGGTGCCCGTGGGAGCTCCGGTCCCGGTGGTGCCGGTTGGTGCTCCGCTGATTACGCTGGCCGGTGGCCCCGTGGATGCTGCGCCTACGGGTGCTGCTGCTCCAATCATCGACATGGCTGGGACCGGTAAGGGTGCGCCGACCGGCCCGGCGCCGGCCGGCGGGCCTGTGCCCGGTCAGCCGGTTCTGCCCGGTCCGTCGGGTGCGCACTGAGGCTGATCTTCTTGGGGCCGTACGGACCCGCTGGGTTGCTCCCGGCGGGTCCGTCCCGTCTGGACGACAACGGCAGTGCGACGCGCGTCCTTGGACACCGAGATCGACGGCAGCGTGCAGCTCACTCGCACTTCTTCGCGCCCGCGTGAATCTCGGCGAAGGCTCGACGACGTACCGGCTGAAAAGCCTGCGGGCAACAACAGATTCGCATGTCAGCTAGGTGGGGACTCCCAGAGCAGCGGCGGCTGTTGCCGTTGCGAGTCCTGCACGATCACCGGGTCGCCGATATTGACCGTGTTGTAGTACCACTCCGCGTCCTCGGGGCTCAGGCTGATGCAGCCGTGGCTGACATTCTCAAGCCCCATCGCGTTGACGGCCCACGGAGCCGAATGGACGAAGAGGCCGCGGCTGGTGATGCGGACGGCGTAGTCCACCGGAATCCGGTAACCGTCGGGAGCGTCGACGGGGATGCCGACGCTGCTCGAGTCCATAACCACCGAGCGTTCCTTTGACAGCACGGTGTAGGAGCCGACCGGCGTCGGGTACTCCGGCCTACCCATCGATGCCGGCATGACCCCCTCCTCCCCCCAGTGGGGTCGGTGGTGCGGTGCCGGTAGCGAGCGCGGCGGTCCCGACTCGACTCCGTCGATGCTCACCTTGAACGTGTGATCCGTGATATTGGCGACCCCGACGACGGCAGGACCGGTTTGAAATTCCGTGGACAGGCCGCCCGCCGATAGCGCCACCGTGCTGTGCGCCGGCCAGAATCGGTCGGGAACCCACTGCACTACGTCGCTGTCGAGCCATTCGAATTTGCCGGTCATCGGCGGCGCCGATTTGATCTGGATGGCGCGCTCGGCCGCGTGCCGGTCCGCGATCGGCGCGCTGAACGTCACCACCACGGGGTGCGCCACACCCACCACGTCGCCGCGCGTGGGTAGAACCGACGCGATGGCGAACCCATACGGCTGGTTGACCGCCGCCAGGCGTATGTCGGACGGCCCCGCAACCACACTCGCAGCGATCCCCATGACGGCAAGAACACACCGAACGACCGCTCGCATGGCCCCTAATTCCTTCTAACTGACATGGTTGTAATAGTGATGGTAAGGGTGCCGTGAAGAGTGGAAGCGGAAGGGCGCGTTAGCAATTCGATCAAGTCTCGGTCACGGTTTGGCTACAGAGTTCGGCGGTCACGCAGCCACCGCAGTGCCGACTCGGCGGCGTGGTAGCCGCACAGCCCATGGATGCCGGCCCCCGGCGGCGTGGACTGCGAACACAGGTAGACGCCCGGCACGCCGGTCGCGTACGGGTTGACGGCGATCCGCGGTCGGAGGATGACCTGCAGCCGGTCGTTGGCGCCGCCGAGGATGTCGCCGCCGATGTAGTTGGGGTTGTAGGCCTCCAGGTCGGCCGTGCCCGTGCTGACGGTCGCGATGACCCGGTCGCGGAACCCCGGGGCGAACCGCTCTATCTGGTCGACGACGGCGGCGGTGGCGTCGCCGGTGTAGCCGAACGGCACGTGCGCGTAGGCCCATATCGGGTTGATGTTGCCCGCCGACCGTGACGGGTCGGCCAGGTATTGCTGCCCCACGAGGACGAATGGGCGCTCGGCCAGCTTGCCTTGTGCGCGTTGGCACTCGGTGTGGGCGGTCTCGGCGAAGGTGCCGCCGAGATGGACGCTGCCGGCGCGCCGGCAGTCGGGGTTGGTCCACGGGATGTCGCCCTCGATGGCGAAGTCGACCTTGAACGCCGACGACCCCTGGCGGTAGCGCCGATAGGACCGCGTGATGCGGCCGGGCATGGCGTCGCCGTAGATCTTCAGCGCCGCGGCCGGGCTGAGGTCGAGCATCACGATGTCGGCATCGGGGATGTCGCCGCGGCCGGCGACGGTCACCCCGGTGGTGATGGCGCCGCCGTGCGCTCGCAGGGCGGCGGCCAGCGCCCGGGTGATCGACCCGGATCCCCCCTCGGCGACGGGCCACCCGTAGCGGTGGCCGCCGGCCAGGAACAGCAGCCCCACCGCCGCGGTCAGGGGCCGGTCCAGCCGGCTGTAGACGTGCGCGGACGCACCGCCGAACAAGGCGCGCGCCCGCTCGGTGCGAAACCAGCGGGCCATCACAGTGGCCGGCAGCACCGCGCGTGGCCCGAAGCGCGCGAGGCGAATCGGGTGGCGCGGGACATTGATCACCGGGCGAAACAGATCGTGGGACAGCTCGTCGAATCCCGCCGCGAGGTCGCCGACGGCGGCCCGCCACCGGTTGCCGTCGGGCCCCATGCGCGCGACGGTCTCCTCGATCGACCGGTACAGCACGCCGGCGGTGCCGTCGTCCAGCGGATGCGCGCAGTCGACTTCCGCCCACTTCCACACCAGCCCGTAGCGCGCCAGGTCGATCTCTTGCCAGAACGGCGAGCCGACTCCGAACGGATGGGTCGCCGAGCAGTGGTCGTGGATGACGCCGGGGACCGTCAGCTCCCCCGAGCGCGCTCCCCCGCCGACGGTGTCGCGGGTCTCCAGCACCTGCACGTCGACAACGTGCCGGGCGAGGTGGACCGCGGCGGCCAGACCGTTGGGCCCCGCACCGACGACGACGGCCTTGACACCTACTGTCACTGCCTGGCGCGTTGGGTGGTGATGTGGACGGGGAACTCGTCACCGGGCTCGGGCCACGGCTGCCGGGTCAGCATGTCCGCGACCTCGACATAGCCCGCCTCGATCACCCCGGTCTTGGCGTCGAGGATGCGATACCACTGCTTTTGGACGTGGATCGGCTGGCCTTCGAGCACGATGACACGGACGTCGCCCTCCTCGAAGTGGCAGCGGCGCTGCACCGCCTCGAGCAGCTGCTCGTTGTGCAGGTGCCCCTCGCCGAAGTTCCACCCGACGAGGGGCCCGGCGACGATCTCACCATCACGCACGCGGTAGTCGGCCTCGTTGGCCTCTCCGCCCAAAGCGCGGGGCAGCAGACCGTTGAGCGCCCTGCCATGGGTGTGCATCGCGCGGAACGCGGACGTCTTGTCGCTCATGATCTCGGCCGTGTTCGCGTCGTAGAGCTTGGCCAGCTGATTGACAACCAGCGCAGAGCTTTTCACGATGTCGGCTTCGATCTTGTCCTCGGCGCCCGCGCGGAAGCACCACACGCTGGTGGCCCAGTTGCCCGCGTAGTAGCGCATCGCTGGGAGGAACGAAATCTTCTGCGGGAAAATATTTCCCGCGATCGGCACGATGGCGAGCGCGACGATCAGGATGGCCAGCAGCAGCGGCGAGGAAAGGTCGACGGCACGGATCCCGCCGTAATGCCCGAACAGATAGAACAGCGAGAAGATGAAGAACACGTTCCATTCCAACGGGACTCCCATCGGGAGGTTGGAAAGGATGTTGAGGTGGAAGATCACCATGAACCCGATGAGGAACCACCGCCATGGTTGATCGCCGGCGACAAACACCAGAACCGTCGGAACCACGAATTCCGCCGTGGTGCCGCCGACGTGGGCCATCAACTTCGGCAACCAGGAGGGTCGCAGGTCGTTGACGTGGTCGACGTAAAGCGCGTGCTTGAGGGGGTTGAAAAGCTTGCTGCGCAGCAGCGCGTTGTTGCTCGTCATCACCGACACGACGTACGGAAAATGGTGATTGAGCTTGGAAGTCGCTGCGCCCCACCATAAGCCGAGCATGATGATCTTGTAAGCCGCGATCTGATCGGTGAAGGGGAAGAAGAACACGATCAGCATCAGCCAGTAGTGCTCGCCGCGGGCCGCCAGGAAGATGATCTTGTCGCGCAGGCCCAGCACCGCCAGGGCGACGATCGTCGGCACCACCCGCACGGGGTCGATCAAGCCGACGCCGGGCGACAACAGCGCCCACACCCCGCCGATCAGCACGACGGCATAGAGGGCGACGTCGACGACGGTGCGGGTATCGCCGCTGGTGAACGGCACCTTGCCCGGCCACGCAGGAAGCCGAATCGTGTTGGGGCGCAACCAATATAGGAACCCCCCGATCGGCGGCATGAACCGCCCGGTCAGCGGGCCGGAGCCGCAGCCGAAGCCCAGGACCTCGAACAGCAGCGTGAAGACGATGAACTTCTGATACACGATCGGCTGCGTCCACCAGTCGCCGATGCGGCCCAGCCCGCCCAGTCCCGGGGTCAGCGAGATGATCAAGGCCGCAACCGCGACGTACAGCGCGATCTTGAGCAGGTACAGCAGATACACCGCGTACGGGGTCCCGAAGCCGTGCTCCGCCCAGTGCCGGGTCGCGATCTGCAGTCGCGTTGCCCGTGGCTGCGCCTGCCAAGTGTCAGGGTCGACGTCCGGTAGCTCCGGTGACATGAATCCCATGGGCGGCCTCATTCCCGTCGCAGGTGAAACCAACTGGCGAATACAATCTATCCGCAGCGTGCGGCGCGCCGGAATGGGTCACCGAAAATCGCTGACGCGCAGCCTGATTGACGACCGAGGCGGTCCTAACGGATTGCGGGCCACGTCCGAGGCGGGAATCGCCGCTGCAGCTTGTCGATCAGGCCCTCAAGGGTTTGGCGTTCCTGCTCCTCGGCGCGCGCCATGCGCCGTAGGCTGCCGGCGCCGTCCGCGTCGCCAGCGGCTTCCGCGGTCGCGATCGCCTTCTGGTACTCCCCGAGCCGGTGGTCGATGTGGCGGCGGCTCTGGGCGAGCACCCGGCGGAAGTAGTCGGCCTGGCGGTGGTCGGCTGCCGCGGCCGCCGCCGGGGAATCCGCGTTGGCCCCCGGTTGGCGGACATTGACCGGACCGGGGCGGACCGCGTTGCTGCGGGGCGGGCGCCCGCGCCGGTCGCGAACGCCGTTCGACACGTGCCCAGCGACCGAGCGAATACCGCGCTCGTCGGACAAACCGGCGACGTCCATTTTCGCCTCTTTTCGCTGGGCAGGGTCATGGGCGGACGTAACAATAGCCCCCCATCCGGCCGGCGCCACAGGCCTGGATGATGGGGTACCTCAGTTGGCGGTTCGCTCAAACCCGCGTTGGGTACAAATTCTGTTCAAACACGGCCAAAGCGGCGCGCGTGCCCCTCGCTACCATCGAGGGACCCGACGCGGCAATGCGGCCCCGCCGGAGCCTCAAGGGAGAAACGTGACCGACAGCGACAGCCCAGACGTCGAGGACATCGACAAGTTCGATCCCGGTCTGACCCAGCGCCTGATGGGCGTGTTGCGCCCGTTCCTGAAGACCTACTTCCGGTCCGAGGTGCACGGCTTGAATTCATTCCCGCCCGGCGGAGCGCTCGTGGTCGGCAACCACTCCGGCGGCACGTTCCCGATGGACGTCCCGATCTTCAGCGTCCACTTCTACGAAAAATTCGGCTACGACCGGCCGGTCTACACACTGAGCCACGACATCCTCTTCATGGGCCCCACGGCGCCATTCTTCCGGCGCACCGGCTACATCCGGGCCAACCGGGAGAACGCGGCGAAAGCCCTGCGGTCCGGCGGCGTGGTGGTCGTCTTTCCCGGCGGCGACTACGACGCCTACCGGCCCACGCTCGCTGAGAACGTCATCGACTTCAACGGCCGCAAGGGATACGTCAGCACGGCGATCGAGGCCGGCGTGCCCATCGTGCCCGCGGTGTCCATCGGTGGACAGGAGACGCAGCTTTACCTGTCCCGGGGAACGTGGCTGGCCCGGCGGCTGGGCATAAAGCGGTTGCTGCGCAGCGACATTCTGCCGCTCTCGTTCGGCTTTCCGTTCGGGTTCAGCGCCGCGATCCCCCCGAATCTTCCGCTGCCTACCAAGATCGTCACGCAGGTGCTGGAACCGATCGACGTCGCCGCGCGGTTCGGCGACGACCCCGACGTCGACGAGGTCGACGAGCACGTGCGGTCCGTGATGCAGCAGGCCCTCAGCGAGCTCGCCGCCAACCGCCGCTTCCCGATCCTGGGCTGAGCCATGGCATCTCGTATCGACCAGGCCCTCGGGGTCTTAGGCACCCTGTGGCGCGCCGGGATGATCGCGCCCATGCGTCCCGACCGCTACCTGAAGATGGCCGCCGCGATGCGCCGCGAGGGCATGGGCATGACGGTGGGCTTCGCCGGTGCGGCGCGACGCTGCCCGGACCGTCCCGCCCTGGTCGACGAACTCGGCACGCTGACCTGGCGGCAGCTCGACGAGCGGATCAACGCGTTGGCGGCGGCCCTGCAAGACTTGCCCTCGGGCACACCCAAGGTCGTCGGGATCATGTGCCGCAATCACCGCGGTTTCGTCGAGGCGATGGTGGCCGTCAACCGGATCGGCTCCGATGTCGTGCTGCTCAACACGTCTTTCGCCGGGCCTGCGCTGGCCGAGGTGGTCAACCGCGAGGACGTCGACGCCGTCATCTACGACGAGGAGTTCACCCCCACAGTGGACCGCGCCCTGGCCGACAAGCCGGACGCCACCCGCATCGTGGCGTGGACCGGCGGGCAGCACGAGTTGACGGTCGAGAAACTCATCAAAGACCACGCCGGGCAACAGCCTCAGCGCACCGGCCGCAAGGGCAGGATGATCCTACTTACCTCCGGCACCACCGGAACACCCAAGGGCGCCAACCAAACCGGCGGCAGCGCCGGAATAAGCACGCTCAAGGCGATCCTGGACCGCACGCCGTGGCGGGCCGAGGAGGCCATCGTGATCGTGGCGCCGATGTTCCACGCCTGGGGCTTTTCGCAGTTGATATTCGCCGCGTCGATGGCGTGCACGGTGGTCACCCGGCGCAAGTTCGACCCGGAGGCCACGCTCGATCTCGTCGACCGCCACAACGCGACGGGCCTGGCGGTGGTGCCGGTGATGTTCGACCGCATCATGGAGCTGCCCGCCGAGGTGCGAAACCGCTACAGCTGCAAGTCATTGCGGTTCGCCGCGGCCTCCGGCTCGCGGATGCGCCCCGATGTCGTCATCGCCTTCATGGACCAGTTCGGCGACATCATCTACAACAACTACAACGCCACCGAGGCCGGCATGATCGCCACGGCGACACCGGAAGACCTGAGAGCAACGCCCGACACCGCGGGCAAGCCGGCCGGTGGCACCGAAATCCGCATTCTGGACCAGGATTTCAACGAGGTGCCCATCGGAGAAGTCGGCGGCATCTACGTGCGCAACTCCACCCAGTTCGACGGCTACACCTCGGGCAAGACCAAGGACTTTCACGAGGGGTTCATGTCGTCCGGCGATGTCGGCTACCTCGACGATGCCGGCCGGCTGTTTGTGGTCGGGCGCGACGACGAGATGATCGTGTCCGGCGGGGAGAACGTGTATCCGATCGAAGTGGAGAAGACGCTGACCGCACATGAGGACGTGGCGGAGGCATCGGTGATCGGTGTGGACGACGAACAGTTCGGGCAGCGGCTGGCCGCGTTCGTGGTTCTGAATGCCGGCGCATCGGCTACCCCGGACCTACTGAAGCAGTACATCCGAGAGAATTTGGCGAATTACAAAGTGCCCAGGGATATCACGATCCTCGACGAACTCCCTCGCGGCAGCACCGGAAAGATCGTGCGCCGTGAATTGCAGGACCGCGCCGGCCGTGCGTAGACGCTTTCCGCTGCTGCGCGCCTCAGCGGAGCTGCTCAACGCTGCCAACGGCGTGCGCCCACTCGGCCGCGAGGGCTACATCACCTT
>NZ_JAOPWB010000269.1 GCF_025965855.1 Mycobacterium sp.
ACCTCCGGGGCGTGTCAACAGAACCCGAGCGCGCCAACGCTCAAGGTCCTCGAAAGGGAACTTCTGACAATCCCTTCCTGACACCCCCGGAGGCGTTTGTGAAGGACCAACCCGATCTATATCAGCCCTTGGAAGACTGTCGAAGACGTCGAACTGGCCACCCTCGCGTGGGTGCACTGGCACAACACCAGCCGCTTACACGGCTACCTCGGCGACGTGCCACCGGCAGAGTTCGAAGCCACGTTCTACGATTCCCAACGGAACGACCAAACCCTGGTCGAAATCCAATAGCCCGAGCCTCCGGCAGAACCAGGGCGATTCACACCGTATCTTTGCAGTCAACGCAATGCCGTTCTGCCGCGGACACATTGACAGGCCGTCCAACCGGCATAGGGGAGGACGGCTCGGGTTCGTGGCTGACTTCTTCAGTCGAGAAAGGTATTTGCTGTCACTCTTGTCTAACGAACAGTCGCAAACGTCAGTCGCCATGGCGGCGCTACGCGAACCCGTCAAACGCTGGCCTCTATCGGGACAGTCGCTGCACAGTTCTGTACGTTTCGCGGAGAGGATTTTCCGCGGATCAAGAGTCCGCTTGTGTCTTCGCCGAGTTCTTGGTGCTCGCTTCACGCCGCGGCCCACCCAACGTCCACCGATAAGGTGGCGCCATGGATGTTGGAGCTGTCGTCGTCGGCAAGAAGCGCAACGGCGGCGGTTTCTGAAACGGTGCTCGTCACAATGCGGGAAGCAAAGACTCGGCGGCCTGCGTCCGACAGCCCCACATCGGCCCGGCCCGACCGGTTGGCGTCGGGTGGGCCACAAAGCCGCCGACTCATTCTGATTCGCGTGCATCACTGGATCGAAGGTATCTCGAGATCATGCGCTGGCGTGTGACCGAGCTACTACCAGTAGAGGAGCTGATAGTAATCACTGAGGGTCGTGACAGCCCGGCGGCAGCAACGCACGGGAGGACCGCCGAACTTCCGCTCAAGGGCGTAGATCGAATTCACGACGTGCCAAATCTGGTCTTCCTGTTGGGATTCGGATCATTTGCCGAATTCTCTCCTTACTGGGCCGCATCAATGTTGTCGTCCGCAACGCGGGCGCGCCAACGCCGGTTCTTGATCAGACCTACTTGGACTATCAGATCATCCTTGGGAAGGTGCGCCCCTTCACGTCACCAGACCGAAGGCCATCCACAAGTTCTGATCATTGCTCAGTGGTCTTCGCCCGTCGTACCAACCGGGTTGTCACGCAGATGGATTCGTCGCTGCGATGCGGTCTCGGGCGAATATGTGACGCCCGCGGGCACAGTCCCGTTGTGACGACGCAGTTCGTCCCCACTGCATGACGCACAATTTCCTCGACAGTTTGCATCGCCAACCGTCGCCAGGAAGTGATGGTTTAACCGGGGCGCGCTAGCTCGTTTAGTTGCACACTAGGCGTATGTGGCGACCATCGAGTTCATCGATCAAAGCCATTGACAACCCACATCCAAGACCCGCGGCACCACCGGAATGTGCGACCTAGCGATTACCATCTGCCGACTCTCGCAGTTGCCCGAGCCTGCCGGTGTTGCTTGTGCACAACAGGTTTGGCCAATAAACGGCAGCGCTCTGTTGTCAGGCGATTAAGCGGGATGTTCACACCTCGGGTGCGCGCGGCGAACCTCCATCGTGACCACTTCGGACTGCGAGTCATCGCAACGCTGGGCCACCATCTGCTGCGCAAGCAAAGGCAGGCCGCAGCGCGCCGCGTACGGATGCAGCTATTGCAGGATCGCGACACCCAAACTGACCGCCGAGCAGTGGCTGCTGGGGAGCCCGTGTCCCGTTGCAATTTCGACAATCCCTCGTGACGTCCGCAACCCCGACCGTGCTGCTACCAGTAAAACGGCGGCCTGGATGTTGCTGCTTTGGCGCGGCAGGCTGGACTTAATAGACCGGCTCATCCTCCTCGGAGATCGCCGCCTACGAAACGAGAACCCGCAGAAGGATATTCATGACATTGACGCTGTCGTGCGTGCTGGTCCCAGACCGCGAAAGTCCCGACCGTGCGCGTATCGCGGAGTCCCTCGGGTACCAGAGGGCTTTGTTCTACGACTCACCAGCACTGTATCCGGACGTGTGGGTCCAGCTGTGCCGGACTGCCGAGCGCACGGACACCATCGGCCTCGGCACCGGTGTGATGGTCCCCAGCAACCGCCACCCGATGACGACCGCATCGGCGATCGCCACGTTGGTGCATCTCGCCGGCTCCGAACGCGTGGTGGTCGCCGTCGGCACCGGCTTCACCTCGCGCGTGGCGATGGGCCAACGCGCATTGTCGTGGCGCTATGTCGACGAGTACGTCCAGACGGTGCAGGGCCTGCTGCGCGGCGAGGTGATGCAGTGGGACGGTGCGCCCATCCAGATGCTGCACTCGCCCGGGCTAGCGCCGCCGCTGCCTATCCGCGTCCCGATACTGTTCGGCGCCGACGGCCCTAAAGGCCAGGCTGTCGCACGACGGCTCGGGCAAGGGGTCCTCAGCACGCGGTCGCCCATCCCTGGCTTTGCGTGGAGCATGGCCATGACCTACGGCACCGTCCTCGAGGAGGGTGAGAGCCCAGACAGCGAACGGGTGCTGGCTGCGGCCGGCCACGCCGGCGGCGTTCGGCTGCACTTTCTGCACACACGTGGGCGACTGCCCGCCGATGAGGAGCAGGCGTGGCTGCGGAGCTACCAGCCAATCCCGGCTGAGCGACGACACCTTGCGATGCATTACGGACATCTGGTGCACCTCAACGACTACGACAGGCCGTATGTCACCGGACAGCGTCTCGCGGAGTGGGGGATGGCCCAGTCCCCGGAGGGTTGGGGCCGGACCTTCGCGCGGATGCAGCATGGCGGTGCAACCGAAATCGCCTACCAGCCAGCCGGACCCGACATCCCGCGCGAGCTGGAGGCCTTCGCCAAGGCGTTCCAGCGCTACATCGTCGACACGGGCCACTGAGCGGGCCCACTCCAGTACTGGTGGCACCGCTTCCTCAGACCATGATCGACCGGTGGACGTTCGCCCAGGAGTGCGTCCACGGCGGCGCCTACCAACCGAACGCCGGGCGCGATGGCGATCCTGGGCACCGTGCCGCGGTGTACGGCTGATATAGATCGGGTTGGTCCTTCACAAACGCCTCCGGGGGTGTCAGGAAGGGATTGTCAGAAGTTCCCTTTCGAGGACCTTGAGCGTTGGCGCGCTCGGGTTCTGTTGACACGCCCCGGAGGT
>NZ_JAOPWB010000293.1 GCF_025965855.1 Mycobacterium sp.
GTATGTGCTCAATGCCGGATTCTACAAGCCGGCCCTGCTCAGCAGGGACCTGCAGGCCCTAGACCTGTTGAGCGACGGCCGGCTCGAGATCGGGCTCGGAACCGGCTATGTCCGAGAGGAATTCGAGGCCGCCGAGCTGCCGTACCCCAGCGCCGGCGCGCGGGTCGACTACCTCGAACACATGACGACCTACCTGAAGGACCATCACCCGACGACGCCGATCCTCATCGCCGGCAACGGCGACCGGGTGCTGACGCTGGCCGCCCGGCACGCCGACATCATCGGACTGACCGGCGCCCGGGTCCGCGACGTCGAGGACCCGCTGGCCGAACGCATCGAGTTCGTCCGCAACGCCGCCGGTGATCGGTTCGAGTCGCTGGAGCTGAACATGGTGATCACGGCGATGCCCCCCGAGGGCGAGACCGCACCCGATCTCAGAATGACCCGCCAGTATGCACCGGATCTGCCCGACGAGCAGTTGCTGTCCATGCCGTCGGTGCTCAGCGGGTCACCCCGCGAGATGGCCGACACGCTGTCCGGACTTCGCGAAAAGTATGGGCTTACCTGCTTCACCGTGCAGGACAACAACCTCGACGCCTTCGCAAAGGTCATCGCCGAACTGCGGTGAGCGGGCCGCTGCGCAGGCCATCCCGGTAAGCTCAGCCCGTCCGCCCTCGTAGCTCAGGGGATAGAGCACGGCTCTCCTAAAGCCGGTGTCGCAGGTTCGAATCCTGCCGGGGGCACTCGCTGTTTTCGCAGGTCAGCGATGGTTTTCAGATGTCCGCCGACTTGACTTGGCTTGTTCTGGTCGGTGCCTTGGTCGGTGATTGTTTGGCATCAGATGACTCACGTTGGTCGGCGATGGTCAATCGCGCCGCGACGTTGAGTCGGGAAGCGATGTCGTCCAGATCTGTAGGGAACAGTCTGGTGTGGTAGTCCAGCATCCTCACCGCTGATTCCGCCGCACCTCAACTCCCAATCCTCACCACAGACGACGCGGCGCGCTGAAGGGCACCGCCAGTCTGAACATCATGCTGAACACACGGGCTCTAGCGTAAGTAGCATATCTTGCGTATCCTGCAGACATGGCTGGAATCTTGGTAGTTGAACGCATGACCGTCGGTAGCCGGGGCACTCGCCGACTCCCGAAGAATCTGCCGTGGGACGTCCCTGGACGCGATCAACTCGAGCAGGCGCTGCAGAACGCCGGACTGGCCATCATCGCGGTCGAGAAAGTTGAGGAAGCACCCTCACCGGCTGATCCTGGCTCCGATGACAAGTCTCGGTTGCGCGCCGAGTTGGAGGCTCTAGTCAACGAAGCCGACGAATCCGAGCTTGCGCGGCTAGAGGAAGCCGTGACGGTATCGTCGGACGACGGCATCAATGAGCGCTTCTGGGGACCGGCGCCAGACTCGGTGACCGCAGCCGAGGCAGTCGTTGCCGACCTCACCGACCAGTTCGCGCAACGACGCGACCTCGCCGCGAACAGCTTTAGCAGGGAGGCAGCCGCCGAACTGCTGGGCATTAGCTCACAGAGCGTCACGGACAAACTTGGATCGCGAAAGCTAGTCGGAATCAAGGTGGGCCGTGAATGGCGGCTTCCTCGTTGGCAATTCGACCCAGACAACACCACCGGCGCGCTACCCGACCTTGACGTTCTGCAGGCGGCCTTCCCGGGCGGACCCGTGAGCCTCTCGCGATGGATCATGCGACCTCACCCGGAATTTGGCGGGCGAACCCCGCGCGAGGAAGCGATCACCCACGGCAGCCAGTCGGTCATCAATGTCGCGCGCAACCTCACCGCGGCCGGATGGTAAGAGCGCTCGGACCACCTCCAGACCCGCTTCCCAAAGCGAAGCGAGTCTGGAGGTGGAACCCACCGGCCGCCTCAGCACGCTGGTGGTGGTGCCGCGTCTATCACCTAGGCAAACACGTCCCCGACGGCATCACCTTCCGGCGGTACGGGCCAAAGGCGCGGTTCGACCACCACCTGCCCGCCGACCCTTCGGTCGTGGACAAGACCGGCCGACGAGTGCTCTACGTCGGTGAGGACTTGGCGACCTCGGCATGCGAAGTTTTCGGCGAGGCGGGCGTCGCCGCGATATGCCCCTACTACCGGGTCGCGATCATCGCCCCCACCACCACCCTGACGATGTTCGACCTTGCGGCAAAAGGCGCAGCCCTGGCGATCGACGCGCTCCCCGCCCTCGGCGACGGCAACGAAGCCCGTTCGCTAACACAGCGGTGGGCCCGCGCCATCTACAAAGACCAACCCGCCGGACCCGGAATCACCGGCATTCATTATCGCTCGGGCTACAACAGCGGCGAGTCACTAGCACTGTGGGACTGCGATGCCGATGTCGAAGTCGTGCGCGACGGTGGCGGCCATCCACAAGACATCGCACTCGACGACCCACGAATTCTTCCGCGCCTGCAGGTTCAGTTGCGCCGACGCCGAATCAACGTCACCACAGTGCCTTCCAGCGAATGCAGCGAGTGCAAGAAAGAAGCACTCGCCCCCTAACACCGCCGCCGCTGCCTACGACGTACTCGCCGAACAGCACCAGCACCCCACCGACGCCGAACGCAAATACATCCCGTCAACGCGGGTCACCACCGTTTTGTCGGCGGCAGGTCAGCGATTGACGGCTGCATCTACCTCGGCCGCCCTCCGGACAAGGTCAGATGGTGCTCGTTTCCACGACCAGCGACGGTGTTAGGGCGAATCACCGAGCAGTGGCGAGCATCTCGGCGATATCGACGAACTTCACACGGGGTCGGCCTGTTTCGGCGCCTCGCCTGAGTGCCTCGGCATCGGTGGTCTGCCACTGCTTCCACATCAACGGCGTAGCGCCGCGCTGCGCGAGCATGACATCAAACACCGACGCACCGGTGCGGCTCGCAACACGCCGTCCCGCATCGTATTTCGCATGAATGGTGGATAATCGTCATTATCCATGAATCTAGTGCGCGTATTGCAACGAACTAATCAGCTTCTCCTCTCTTCGTTGCGCCATCTGCGTCCTCGAGCGCTCCATCGAGCACGCTCTACGCCTGGACAGGTGCAGCGAGCAACGATTGCGTTACGCCGCGCGGCCTTGCGGAGTTAACCTCGGCACGGTGGCGGACAGCCGCCGGAGTCACTCGGCTCGTCGGGGTGCGTCCGGCGGTAGATCGGTGCCCATTCCGAATCACACGTGGGGCCTGCCTCGGAGATCCGTCGATACTGGCTCGATGCGCGACCTACCGGACGGCCCCTCGCGCCTGACGAGAATCGCAACCCGCAGGTCAGACGCTGTTATTGTGATACCAGACGCTGACGCTCCGGCGAGTAGAGGACACGAGGTCCTCCGCCGCCGCGCCATCGGCGACCGGGATCGAGGGTTGACGTGTTGGCTCGAGTCGAGAGCTGCCGACGGATCGGCCTGTTCGGCGTAGCACCGATCGGGAATTCCGGGTGACCGCGCTCAATTGGAGGTCGACCACGGCCGACCTTCGTCGCGTACTGGCTGAATCCCACGCAACCGGCGCCGACCGCAGAACGATCGAATCCGTACTGGAGCTCGCATCTGACTTCCTGTTCTCGATCGGGTTCAGCCGGACGCGGTACTACAAGGTGTCTGAACCGCCCGCTTACGACGCCGCAAAGCAGCGCAAACACGCTGATCTGATGGACGATCGACCGCTGTTCCTGCTGTGGCAGCGGTCGGTCGACGGAGGAAAGCCCAAACAGTCGCCTGGATATCGCATCTACTACCGCGATACGACACTGAACGACCAGGAGGCCAGAAACGAACATCTCACAAGCCCGGTCGCCGCCCAATACGACCCGAACGCCTCGGAGCAAATTCGGAAGTGGGTTGCGGATCTCGATCTCGTCGATCGGGCGTGGATAGACATACCGGTGATCAATCAGGGAAAGCTGGAGGGGATGATTGCCGTCGACTGGCCCGGAGCGACCACGGACGTCACCGACGAGAATCTGACGACACTGTCGTTGTTCTCCTCGATCGTGGCCTCGGAGCTCGCGCGATGCACGGACCCGATGGCGAACTACCTCCAGGAGGCGGTCGCGGCCATCACCGAGGACGGCTCGGCTGCGCAAATTTCGGCGACCGAGTTGCTGATCGAGGCAATCTCGCTGCTGGTGGAGAATCTTGACATCGCCGTGGCGACCATCTTCCGCTACGACTGGACGACCAGGGCGCTGACTTCCGTGAAGAGAATCGTGCACTCGACGTTGCTTCCGCTGAAGGGAAGCGAGGCCAGTATGGACGAGGTCTACGATTCGGGGCAGTTCCTCACGGGCAAGGCGTGGGAGGACGAGGCGTACACGAAGGTCATTGACTTCGACAACCTTCGAAAGCAGAAGCCCGACATGGTCTACGGCCCATCGGTCGAATTCCACCAGCAGTTCGGAGGGCGTGTCCGCTCGGTGCTCTACGGCAAGGTCGGAACCCAGGACGCCCGCTACATGGTCAGGTTGATAAACCGCGCCTCCGAACCCGAAGTGCCGCTCTTCTTCCAGGAGAACGTCTTCGAGAAGTTCCTGCAGGATCTGTCACCACTGATCGAGAACCAGATCCAAGCCGAGCGAGCCACTCTCGTCACCGAGATAGCGACGATCGCCGCCGCCGACGGCGGCCACGACGACGCTCCGAGAATCCGCCGGAGCTTCAACGAGGACGAACCGGTGGCCGTTGCACCAGTCGACCTCGCGGCGAGGATCACGGGTGGACTGCGAACGTTGGAGGCGATCACGGATCCGATTTTCATAGCGCAGCGAGGAAGTGAACCGAAGCCGCACTTCGTCTACTGCAGAACCATTCTGGACCCGAGTCCGCTGTCGGGGTTGAAGAACGACGCAGGGTATCGCGCGACCGTCGACTCCCCGATGCGATTCGTGATCACACGCCTGGATGTCGAATCGTCCATCGCCGAGATCCTCCGGCCGCGGAGTCCAACTGCGACGCACATAGTGTGGTTCCCCTTCCGCTGTGGCCTCACGCGGGGTGTCGTCGTCGTGCCGATGAGGGCGAAGTCCGGAAAGAACGAGCCGAGAGGCCCCGGGCGCGAAGTCGCCGACTTCGTCTACCAGCTCGGCTTCTCCCTGGGCCAGGCCCTCGAAATCGCCTACACGTCAGCGCAGGCCGACGGTGCGATCCGGGCGCTTTCGCTGGTCGGACATGAGATGACGACGCCCCTCGCCGCGTTGAGACAGGCGGCGAACACTGCCGTCATCGTGGCGAAGGACGAGATCTCGACGATGGACACGCGCAGCCGTGACGACCGAACCCCGCCCTCCTACTTCTCCGGATTGCAACGGGAGGTCGACGGTTACGCGGATCAACTCCGGTCGATGGTCCACCTCGGATACATCGTCGGCCGGGGATCCGACGAGGGCATCTCTGGTTTCCGACGGTCGATCGACGTGCGCACGATGATTAATCGCTCGACGAATCGGACGAGCCAGGAGCATCGGGCGGGCGCAATCTTCACCGAGGCTTCGGCCGTGGACTTCCGGCCTCCGAGCGGAACGGCGCGGCGAACCATCGTCTGCGAGAAGAGTCTCGTCGAAACGGCGCTAACCAACATCTACCGCAACGCGGTCAAGTACTCGGTTCCGAGGGACGGCTACGTCCGCGTCACCACCGCGGTATCGGAGCAGGAGAAGTTTCTGGACATCGCGATAACGAACTTCGGCAAGGCGATACCACCGGAGTTCCAAGAACTGATCTTCGCGCGCTTCGTCCGCATGGCCCACGACATGCGCGTCTACCGACGAGGGATGGGACTCGGGCTTCATCTGGCTCGTCAGATCGCTCGAGCTCACGACGGCGACGTGTACCTGGACGAGAATGAGCCGCAAAGCGACGACCGCTCCTCGCGTCGCCGAGGGGACGAGCAGCGGTACCGCACCACTTTTCGTCTGAGATTGCGAAAGAACTTGAAGGAGGGTGAATATGACCACCGGCTTTAGGGAGAGTGCAGGTGCATCGGTCGCGGACATCAAACGCTTCGTCTGCTTGGTCGAGGACGAGCCGGCGACGACACTGGCGATCGTCGAGGAACTCGAGCGTCGCGGCGTGGATGTAGCCGTTAAGGGAGTTGTCTCAGACGCCGAAGTGCTGGTGCGGGAGCATCGATGCGACCTGATCCTGATCGACCTGAGGATCGCGCAGGGCAGGCACGATCTGCACCGCGGCGGCGAACGCTTCGCCATCGACATGTCCAACGGGGTCTTCGGGCCGACGAACGCCACGACGCCGTTCGTGATCCTGACGGCCTTTCCGTACGAAGCGGATCGAGAGGGCCTGGGTGCGCTCCAGAACTACTGTGGCGTCATCGACAAGACGGCTTCGTCTCTAGCCACCCTGGCCGCATCCACGGCGAACTTGTGTCCATGGCTCACCGAACTCACCTTCGACGAACCCGACCTACCGCACATAATGGTGGACCTGTTGATGGTGGAGGAGCAGTCGGTTGACGATTCCGTCCACTTCACCGTTCCCTCCTGGAGTAGCACCGAGAAGGTGCCGGTGAAGACGGATCGGTTGCCGGCGGAGCTGCAGCAGGAACTGGCCTACGGCTATCGGCCGGTGTTCGTGTGGGCGAAGGTCAACGTTCGCGCCAGCCGCGCCGAGTACGTGCGCCCACACGATTACGCGATCCATGAGGTCGACGACGACAACAGCACCTTCGACTGGATGAAAGCCTAAGCACCAGCCGCCATTTCCCGCTCGAGCATGTCTCGTCGGGGGTTACGAACATCTCTGCGCGTCACAAACGGGGGGGCCAATGAAACTCGCCATACTGGATGTCGGGCACGGCAACTGCGCCGTCCTCTACGAGGACCGGCGGCCCGCAGTCGTCATCGATTGTCCGCCCGGGGACACGCTATCGGGATTCCTGCGGAAGAGCCGGATCGACACCGTCAGCGACCTGATCATCTCCCATGCCGACGCCGACCACTGCGGTGGGGTCGCGGCACTGATGCGCTCCGGAATCCTGGTTCGGAAGATCTGGATGCTGGACGAACGCCAGAACAAGAACGTCTTCTACACCTGGATACTGCAGAACTTCAAGCACGCCGAGGACAACGGCTCCCCCATCGGACGTGATTACCCCACCGCACAGGGCGCGGACATTCCGATCGACGACTACCTGGTGGAGTTCGTGGCGCCCAATCACTGGAATGCAGGGCAGGGGAACAACCGGAACCGCCTCTCGGTGGTCGTGCGAGTGTCCAGAGGTGATCGCGGAATCGCTCTGCTTCCAGGAGATCTCGATTGGGTCGGATACCAGAACATTCACGGCGAGCGTGACATTTCAGCACAGTGGCTGGTGGCTCCGCATCATGGCGGTGGCGCAGGGGCCGGCGACGCGGCACCGAGGCTGCTGGCGGCGTTGATCGAACGGTGTCGCGCCAAGGAGGTCGTGTTCTCCATACACGAAGACCAGTTCGAGCTGCCCCGGCCGGAGCTGCTGACCCTATTGCGGACACGACGCCCGGAAGTGCAGGTGCGTTGCACCCAACTCTCATCGCACTGCCGAAAACTCCCGTTGCCCGCCCTCGATGACTTTCACAACGTCTGGAGCAGGGGTGTGACGCTCACAGGCAACTCGTGTTGTTCCGGCACCATCGTCATCGACACGTCGAGGGGAGACACGTGGGACAAGGCGCCCGAACATGACTCATTCAAGGAGTCCATTCCAGGTGCCCAATGTCGTTGACGGGAAGCGCGCAGTCCCGTCGCCTGCCTCGCTTCGGCGCCGAACACCGCCGGTGGCGCGCGAATGGTGCAGCAGACGCCGTGGGATCTTCACCCATTTCGCGCGAGAATGGCAGGCGGTCTGGGGTTAAACGATGCCGCTGCCGATGCTTTCCTTCACCGTCGTCGCCCATATAGGGCCTCCGACTCACTGTTTACAACAATCGCGCGGAGCCAGGTGGAGGGGCGCGAGGCAGGGTCCAGGAGTTCTTATATAGATTTCAGGTGGGATGAATTCTGTGGCCGCCTTGAAGTCATGTGATCGCCACGAAATACATAGCGGCTCAACGTATTACGAGCCCACCCCCTCGCCGGCGTAGTTTCCGGCAAAGACCAGCATGTCCCCCGACATCGTGCCATGACGGTCGAACCACCAGCACCGACGTTGACGCGGCCGCAAACTCGTCAAGCACCAGCAAGGCACTCGCGTTATGGCACGTTCGTGAGGTCGGTAGTACCTACGTCAGCAGATCACGCGCGAGGAATTGTGTCGTCACCTCACGAATCAACGCCAGACTACGGGCTGTGCCTCATCGCCCAGCGCTCGAGATCAGTCGTCCTCGTCGAGCGGTCGAACTCCCGGCACGGGCGCCCAACCGGGACGGGGTAGCCCGGCATACGCGCAGACTGTCCTGCCTTCGGTGGCGACCACGTGGGCGCCTCTGCGCAGCGCCGCGTTGGTCACTTTGGGGCTTGGATGATGTGGGCTCGCCTTCGCCGAACTGATCACCGCGCTGACTGTGTCGACCGACCCGATCGACCCAATGATCCTGTCCAGCAACGACGGTGACACGTTATTGCGGCTTCCGTGGTGAGGAAGCTGAAACACATTCAACGGCTGGCTGAAAAACGAACCGAATAGACGTTCGTACTCGGCGGCAGCCAAGCTCAGTGCTGATACACCGGCGTCGCCGGTCAGCAGGATCCGGTGGTCATCGGCCGACCGCAGCAGCAGGACTGCCGACGAGTTGTTGCGGTGACTGGTCTGTGGGTTCTCTTCCAGCGTCTCGACCGGTAGGAACGGCAGTGTTCTACTCAGCACGTCAAGGCCGGCCGAGCGGACAGCCGAGTACGCCTTCGCCGCCGCGCGTGCTGCCGCCGCGCCCGGGCTCGACCGCTCTTCGCGTATGTGCTCGCCGATGAGGTACTCGTAAAACTCCTCGGTGGGTCCCAGCACGCGCAACTGCCCTCCCCATCGGGTGAGGCCGGTGAAGGGCTCTGCCACTGTCACGCCTCGAGATTCGGCGGCATCGATGACTGCGTCGACCATCGCGATGTTCGTGAAGTAGGCAACATCAGCGGGTGCGAGGTGATTACGCGGCTGATGGATCAGTAGCTCGCCGACCCTCATCTGCTCCACCACGCGCAGCAGCCCGTTGAGATGATCGTTATCCGGATGGGTGGAGACGACGATGTCGACAGTGTAGGTGCCGTAGTAGGTGTCGATGTGGTCGATGAGGTCCTCGCCGATCGCGGAGTGTCCGCCGTCGACGACGATGACCCGACAAGATCCGTCCGGAAGCCAGAGTCTGCCAGCGATCGCGTCTCCGCTCTTGGTGCCGCCGCCCCCTGCGGCCTCCACGGGGAGAAAATCCAGTTCGTAGCCGTACATCATCGATCACCTGCCAGCAGCGCTAGTGCCCGAAACCCGCGGCGCCCGAGGGAGCCGGCAGCGGTCAGGCGTCCAACGGTTTTGTCTTCCCTCACCGGTTCACACGAGGTCCGGACAGTAATGGGCGACCAGGACACGCGTCAGCTGCTCGGCGCGCACGGTGATTGCGTTGAGTAACGGGGCCGGAATCGTCGCGAAGTTCGTCGGATACTGTTCGACGTCCGCTCGCGCGACCAGATCGGCCACCGGAACCGGAAGGTTCTCATCCCTCATCCCGAGGTAGGCGTGAACAAATCCCTTGATCTGTCCGCTTTCGCCGGCCAGGTGGATCCTCGACCGGCTCCCGTCTTGGCTCTTGGTGTGTGTGATCTCGAAGGCCCGCTTCATGCGGCCCGGCCAGAACCGCGGCGCCTTACCAACGCTTCGCCCCTGACCGGCATCAGCGGCGATCAGGTAGTCCAGATCGTAGACGTGGTGCGTGTACTCGGCGACACGCCCCGGTAGAAGAGGTGAGAGCCCCAAGTTGTCGTAGACGCCGCCGTCGGTCATCGTCACATTCC
>NZ_JAOPWB010000304.1 GCF_025965855.1 Mycobacterium sp.
GGTGACCCGGCGCCTGGGTGACGACATCACGTTCGTCATCCACATCCCTTTGTCGATCGATCTGTTGCTCGACCTCAGGCTCGACAAGCAGCGGTTTGTGGTCTCCGGAGACATCGCGTTGCGCGCCGCGGCCCGCACCGCCGAGCCCCTTCTCCTGCGCATCCTGGCCGGTGTCGACGGTGAGATCCGTCGCTTCGTCGCCGAGGAAATCGACTCACCGCAGTCGCAAGCCGCGCAAGTCTCGATGTGGCCCACCAATTGGCGCAGGCCTGGCCCTAGCAAGCCGGCCGCACGCGCAGGTCGGGTTTATATGTTCGGCGGAGACGGGTATGCCAGTGCAACGCCCGTGACCGTCTCACTAGGAGCGACAACCCTTGGCTCGAGTAGATGTTTCGGTGTCGTCGGATGTGGATCCGGAGACCGTCTGGAAGCTCGCGTCCGACCTGCGCCGATTCGATGAATGGATGACGATTTTCGGCGGCTGGTGCGGACCGGTCCCGTCGACGATCAAGAAGGGCACCCGCGTCTCGTCGTGCATCAAGGTCAAGGGTTTCCGCAACATCGTTCACTGGGAAGTCACGCGCTATGACGAGCCTAAATCGATTGAGCTGCAAGGCCGCGGCCGGGGTGGGATCCGGATCACGGTCGCGATGACGATCACCCGAAGAGATTCCGGATCGGATCTTCACCTCACCGCCGACCTGAGGGGCGGTCTGCTCAGTGGGCCGGTGGGCGGGCTGGTCGCCAGGGTCCTCCGGTCAGATGTGCGCAAGTCGGTGAACAACCTCGCCGCCCTGCGATAGCCGGGTTACCGCGCTGCGCGATTCACGGACCAGGCGCGTTCGGCGTCGCGGATCCGCCTGCGGTCCATGGCAAGCCACGACAGACCGGCGCCGAAGGCCAGCAATCCGATGATCGCGGCGGCAACGCCTGCGCCGGCCTCCCCGAGCGCGAAGTTGGTCACGCAGACCACGAACGCCACGGCGGCCACCGCGACGACGACGAGCCCGGGCGAGCGCTCCGAAGGGCCGTGTGCCGACTCGGCCCGATCATGGTCGACACGGCGCCGCGCGATCTGCCTCATGAGCGTCTCCTCAAAAGTCACTTTCGTTCCACCGCTTCGCTGCGGCTACCCGAAACAGCATCTGAGCAAACGACTTCGGTCTGCGAGAGGCGAAACTCCGCCGCCGATGGCGAAAGCCGTTGCGCTTCCACTCTTTGTATTCGACAGTCTCAGGCGGCCGGCCGTTGCGCCCGTGCTGCGGTGAGATGTCTTTTCGGTGAAGGCGCTTGCGGCCGAGCTGTTCGAGCGCGCGCTGGAACGGGCCGACGAGGGGCCGAAATTACCCCAAGGCGCTTGGATTAATTGAACTCTATCGGGAAGAAATGCGCGCCCCCGGCCTTGGCGGGCCGTGCGGCCGCCGGTAATAGATGCCGACGGGCAAAAGCCGCCTCGGCACGGATCGTCATTGCCGCAACTGCAAATCCGGTCCCTGAGGGTCGCAGTGACTTTGGGCGTAACCTTCTGGAAAGCGCAGCTAGGCCGGGTCGCGCGGCCGCAATCGGCGAGTCGGACGGGTCTCGATGGCGTTGATTGTCAGGGCGCGGCGGCTGATCCGCCAGCCCTGGTCGGTCAGCTGGTAATCGTCGTCGTAGCGCAGGTGCCAAACCACGTCGATCACCTCATCGGCGCGCCGACTCCAGTGGTGCGCGATGCACGCGACGCGCCCGCTGGCGGTGCCGGGCCGGGCGGCGGTGTCATAGACCTCGCCGACAATGGCGTGCTCGGTGCGGGTGACGGCGGCGACGGCGGCAACCGCGGCGCCGATGGCGTCGTGGCCGCGGTGGGAGTGGAGGGGTTCCAGCGCGGCCGGCGGCTCGGGCACCATCAGCTCGGCCGTATCGGTGAAAAGCTTTGCCACGGCATCGAATTGACCGTCATCGACGTTGGCTGCGTACCGGTGCACCAAATCGCTGAGGGCCGCGCGGTCGGTTGCTGAAAGGCTCACGATGGATCACGAGCTCAATGAAAGCCGTTGCGCACAGGCCGACACGATGTCCTTGGCCTCCTCGATGTCGGCGGTCGGCGGCATTGACAACACGATCCGGTCGGCCCCCTGCTCGATGAGGCCGCCCGCGCGCTCGGCCTCGATCTTGGTGACCGCGTGGCCCAGCGACACCTCCAATGCGGCCGGGTCGCGGCCCGCGGATGA
The DNA here is from genome assembly GCF_025965855.1 of Mycobacterium sp. Taxonomy (GTDB): domain Bacteria; phylum Actinomycetota; class Actinomycetes; order Mycobacteriales; family Mycobacteriaceae; genus Mycobacterium. The sequence continues at coordinate 2,214 of NZ_JAOPWB010000304.1, forward strand.
CGCCTCTTCGCGCATCAGCGCGATCAGCGACGCGAGTTGCGGACCGGCGACGCCGAGCGGCTGCAGGCCGTCCCCCAAGCGCCCCGCCCGGCGGGCCGCCGCCCGGCTATGGCCGCCAATGTGGATCCCAAGCCGTTCCCCGGCAACGGGTTTGGGATAGCTCATGACGTCTTCGAAGTCGAAGAACTCGCCGTGATGCGACGCTCCCTGAGGGTTGTCGGCCCACAGCGCCCGCAACACGGTCAGCTGCTCGTCGGCGCGCCTGCCCCGGCTGTCGAATGCCGCGCCGCACGCCTGCAGTTCTTCCTTGAGCCAGCCCACACCCACGCACAGCCGCAGTCGTCCGCCCGAGAGCGCGTCGACGGTCGCCGCGCGTTTGGCGAGTACCACCGGGTGGTGGTTGGGGAGTACCAGCACGCCGGTGGCCAACCCCAGCCGGCTGGTGTGGCCGGCCAGGAAGGCGAGCACATCGAGCGGGTCAGGGATGGGGCAGTCGGCCGCCAGCCCGACTCGCCCGGAGCTGTCGTAGGGGTACACGCTGTCGTAGCGGGTGACCAGAACGGTGTGCTCGACGACCACGATCGATTCGAAGCCGCACCCCTCGAGGTGGCGCGCGAAAGCCACCATCCACTCGGGATCCGCGGTGACACCGTCGGCGACGGGGGCCAGAACCGCCACTTTTACGGAAGCCTTCATGGCACCCGAAGCTAACAGGTGGCACTCAGGTCGGAGGCGCGATCGCCTCGCGGACGGCCTCGGCCAGCGCGGCGGCCCGCCGATCGGTGAAGACGTCCTCGAGCAGCACGGGTCGGCCGTCGGGGCCGGTCAGTGGGACCCGCCAGTTGGGGTATTCGTCGGTGGTGCCTGGCTGGTTCTGGGTCCGCCGGTCACCGACCGCGTCAGTCAGTGCCACTCCCAAGAGCCGCGACGGCGTTCGGCCCAGATACCGGTACAGGGCGAGAATGACGTGTTCCGGGCCGTCGTCGCCGTCGCCCAGCAGGCCGACCCGGCGCAGCTCGGCCATCCAGGCCGCCAGCTCGGCCCGGTCGGACTCGAGCTCGGCCTCCACCGGCTGGGTCAGCAACCCCAGGGACTCCCGCAGCCGCACATGGTCGCCGGCCAGGTAACCGGCCGTCGGCGGCAGATCGTGGGTGGTGACCGAGGACAGGCAGTATTCGCGCCAGCGCTCGGCCGGCAGCGGCCCGCCGTTTCCGTCGCGATCCAACTCGAACCACAGGATCGAGGTGCCCAGCACGCCGCGTAATAAGAGGTAGTCGCGCACCCACGGTTCGACGGTGCCGAGGTCTTCGCCGACGACGAGCGCCCCGGCCCGGTGCGCTTCCAGGGCGACGATGCCGATCATCGCTTCGTGGCCGTAGCGCACGTAGGTGCCCTGGGTGGGCGGTGCGCCCTGCGGGATCCACCACAGCCGGAACAACCCGATGATGTGGTCGATGCGGACGCCGCCGGCGTGCCGCAGGACGGCCCGGATCAGCGCCCGAAAGGGTCGGTATTCCTGCTCGTCCAGCCGGTCCGGACGCCACGGCGGCTGTGACCAGTCTTGGCCGAGTTGGTTGAACTCGTCCGGTGGCGCACCGGCCGTCACGCCCAGCGCCATCACATCCTGCAGGGCCCAGGCGTCGGCGCCGTTGGGGTGCACCCCGACGGCCAGGTCGTGCATGACGCCCAACGCCATCCCGGCCCGTATCGCCTGCGATTGCGCCGAGGCGAGTTGCTCGTCGAGTTGCCACTGCAACCAGCGGTGGAAATCGATGGGATCCGAATTCCGTTCGACGAAGCCCTCGACACCGGCCGCGCCGGGATGCTGCAGCGACTCCGGCCAGCGATGCCAATCGCTGCCGTATTCTTCGGCCAGCGCGCACCAGGTGGCGAAGTCGTCGAGCGCGCGGCCCTCGCGGTCGCGGAACGCGGCGTAGGCCAGCTCACGACCCGCCGACCGCGGCACCCGATGCAGCAGCCTGAGCGCGGCGCGCTTGGCCGCCCACGCGCCGTCGCGGTCGATGGCGTCGAGTTGGCCGGCCCGCTGTTGGACGTCCGAGCGCAGCCGGCGCACCCGGCCCCGCTTGGTCAGCTCGGCGTACTCCGGGATCGCCTCCACGCGAAGGTAGAGCGGGTTGAAGAAGCGGCGCGATGTCGGCAGGTACGGCGACGGCTCCATCGGGCTCGCCGGACCGGAAGGCGCCGCCGCGTGCAGGGGATTGACCAGCACGTAGTCGGCGCCATGGCGGGACGCCGACCATACCGCGAGGTCGCTTAGGTCGGTGAGGTCGCCGACGCCCCACGACTGCCGGGACCGCACGCTGTAGAGCTGTGCCGCCAGACCCCACGCGCGGCGCGCGCCGAGCTGCTCCGGCAGCCCCAGCCAGTCGGGCGTGACGATCAGGGCGGTGCTCGTCTCGGAGTCGCCGGACCGCAAGTGCACGCGGTGGTAGCCCAGCGGCAGGTGCGCGGGCAGGACGAAGCTGGCCTCGCCGATCCAGCGCCCGTCCAGGTCGAATGGCTGCGTGAAGTTGTCGACCTGCTGCACCGCGCCGCGCACCGTGCCGTCCTCGAGCTGCAACCACACCTCGGCGGAATCGCCGTGGGTCACATGCACCCAGAATCGAATCTGCTCACCGGTGCGCCCGACGATGGTCGCCGGCATCGGGCGCTCCCAATACGACCGCCGTTGCGCGGTCAGGGCGACGTTGCGCTCTTGTTCGGTGCCCGCCGCGACACCCAGCGCGGCGAGCACCGCCACCAGCGTGTCCTCGGGCGCGAGCACCCGCCGGCCGGTCCAGTCGTCGTACTCGGTGGCGATGCCGAAACGGCGGGCGAGTTCGACCAGCGAGGGCGCGAGCTCAGTCATGTCGCCCATCTTGCTTCAGAAACCCATCGTGCTGGCGAGAAGCCACCCGGCGCGGCCAGGCCACCGAAGCGTGTGACCGGAAGCGGATCGGGCACCTCATTGCCGTGCAGGACGGCGAAGGTGGCCGTTCGACAGGACTAGTCGGCCATCCCCGGTTAACATGCCCAGTGAAGAGGGAAGAATCCAGCCGGGGGATGAGTGGGGAACAGCAAAAGTGCCAGCGCAGCCACTGGCACGGTTCGCGACAGTCACGACCCGAAAGCGGCCGGATTCGTCTACGCAGCGAGATTGAAATACAAATGAACGCGCACGGCGACGCGTGGCGGGGTCCGTGCGGGTCCCTTACGGTTGTCACTGATTGTCGGAGTATTTCGCGCTGCGGATATTTTCATGGACAATATCCAGGCGTTCTAGCAGACCGGATGGTGAAATAACGTGGCGGAAGAGAGTCGCGGGCAGCGGGGGTCGGGGTACGGCCTCGGGTTGTCGACCCGGACCCAGGTGACCGGCTATCAATTCCTGGCTCGCCGAACCGCGATGGCGCTGACCCGCTGGCGGGTCCGCATGGAGATCGAGCCCGGGCGGCGTCAGACGCTCGCCCTCGTGGCCTCGGTTTCCGCCGGGTTGGTGATCTGCCTGGGTGCGCTGCTTTGGTCCTTCATCAGCCCGTCCGGCCAGATCAACGACTCGCCGATCATCGCCGACCGCGACTCCGGCGCCCTCTACGTCCGCGTGGGCGACAAGTTGTACCCGGCGCTGAATCTGGCATCGGCGCGGCTGATCACCGGGAGGCCGGACAACCCGCACCTGGTCCGGTCGAGCCAAATCGCGAACCTGCCGCGCGGGCCCCTGGTGGGCATCCCGGGTGCACCCTCGAACTTCGCCCCCAAGACGCCGGCCGCGTCGTCGTGGCTGGTGTGCGACACGGTCGGCTCCACCGGCGTCGGGGCGCCATCCGGGGTGACGGTCACGGTGATCGACGGCACCCCGGACCTCAGCGGCCACCGGCAGGTCCTGAACGGGTCGGACGCCGTGGTGCTGCGATACGGCGACGACGCGTGGGTGGTCCGGCAGGGGCGCCGGTCGAAGATCGACGCGATGAACCGATCGGTGTTGTTGCCGCTGGGTTTGACCCCCGAGCAGGTCAGCATGGCAAAGCCCATGAGCCGCGCCCTATACGACGCGCTGCCCGTGGGACCCGAACTGACGGTGCCGGAAATACCGAACGCGGGCACCCCGGCTACGTTCGCGGGGGCGCCCGGCCCGGTGGGGACGGTGATCGTCACACCGCAAATCAGTGGGCCGCAACAGTATTCGCTGGTGTTGGCCGATGGGGTGCAGACGCTGCCGCCGTTGGTGGCGCAGATCCTGCAGAACGCCGGCGGCCCCGGGAACAACAAGCCGGTGACGGTGGAACCGTCGGCCCTGGCGAAGATGCCGGTGGTCAACAAGCTGGACCTGTCGTCGTATCCCGACAACCCGTTGAACGTGATGGACATCCGCGAGAACCCGGCGACCTGCTGGTGGTGGCAGAAGACCTCCGGTGAGAACCGGGCCCGTATCCAGGTCGTGTCCGGGTCGACCATTCCCGTCGCGGGCAAGGAAATGAGCAAGGTCGTGTCACTGGTGAAGGCCGACACCACCGGCCGCGAAGCCGACCAGGTGTACTTCGGCCCCGATCACGCCAACTTCGTGGCCGTCACCGGCAACGATCCGGGCGCCAAGACCACGGAATCGCTGTGGTGGCTGACCGACGCCGGCGCGCGGTTCGGGGTGGACGACACCCGCGAGGCCCGCGAGGCGCTCGGTTTGAAGACCGCACCGGGCTTGGCGCCGTGGGTGGCGCTACGGCTGCTGCCACAAGGCCCGACCCTGTCACGGGCGGATGCCTTGGTGGAGCACGACACCTTACCGACGGACATGTCCCCTGCAGAGTTGGTGGTACCCCGATGAAACGTGGATTTGCGCGCCCGACAGCGGAAAAGCCCCCGGTTATCAAGCCGGAGAACATTGTTCTACCGACCCCGCTGAGCATTCCGCCGCCCGAGGGCAAGCCCTGGTGGATCGTGGTGGTCGGCGTCGTCGTGATCGGCCTGCTGGGCGGGATGATCGCCATGACCTTCGCCAGTGGCTCGCACGTGTTCGGCGGCGTCGGAGCGATCTTCCCGATCTTCATGATCGGCGGGATGGCGATGATGATGTTCGGCGGCCGGTTCGGCGGCCAGCAGCAGATGAGCCGGCCGAAGCTGGACGCGATGCGCGCCCAGTTCATGTTGATGCTCGACATGCTGCGCGAGACGGCCCACGAGTCGGCCGACAGCATGGACGCCAACTACCGCTGGTTCCACCCGGCGCCCGACACGCTGCCCGCCGCCGTGGGCTCGTCGCGGATGTGGGAGCGCAAGCCGGACGGCAAGGACCTCAACTTTGGTGTCGTTCGGGTCGGCGTGGGCATGACGCGTCCCGAGGTGACCTGGGGCGAGCCCCAGAACATGCCGACCGACATCGAGCTCGAACCGGTGACAGGTAAGGCGCTTCAGGAATTCGGCCGCTACCAAAGCGTCGTCTACAACCTGCCGAAGATGATTTCCCTGCTGGTCGAACCCTGGTACTCGCTGATCGGGGAGCGCGAGCAGGTGGTGGGACTGATGCGGGCGATCGTCTGCCAGCTGGCGTTCTCCCACGGCCCCGACCACGTGCAGATGGTCGTGGTCAGTTCCGAATTGGAGCAATGGGAGTGGGTGAAGTGGCTGCCGCACTTCGGTGACCCGCGACGTCACGATGCGGCGGGTAACGCGCGGATGGTCTACAGCTCGGTGCGGGAGTTCGCCGCGGAGCAAGCCGAATTGTTCGCCGGCCGTGGGTCTTTCACGCCCCGGCACGCCAGCTCGTCGGCGCAGACCCCCACGCCGCACACCGTGATCATCGCCGATGTCGCTGATCCGCAATGGGAGTTCGTCATCAGCGCCGAAGGCATCGACGGCGTGACGTTCTTCGACCTGACGGGTGCATCGATGTGGGCGTCCGTGCCGGAGCGCACGTTGTCATTCGACGCAAGGGGCGTGATCGAAGCGCTGCCCCGCGACCGCGACACCTGGATGGTCATCGACGAAAAACCGTGGTTCTTCGCCCTCACCGACCACCTCAGCATCGAGGAATCGGAGGAGTTCGCGCAGAAGCTGGCGCGCTGGCGGCTGGCCGAGGCGTACGAAGAGATCGGTCAGCGGGTGGCCCACATCGGTGCCCGGGACGTCTTGGCGTACTACGGCATCGACGATCCGGCCGACATCGACTTCGACTCGCTGTGGGGCAGCCGCACCGATGCGATGGGCCGGTCGCGGCTGCGCGCCCCGTTCGGGAATCGTTCCGACAACGGCGAATTGCTGTTCTTGGATATGAAGTCGCTGGACGAAGGCGGCGACGGCCCGCACGGGGTCATGTCCGGGACGACCGGTTCGGGTAAGTCGACGCTGGTGCGAACCGTGATCGAATCGCTGATGCTCGGCCACCCGCCCGACGAGCTGCAGTTCGTGTTGGCCGACCTCAAGGGTGGCTCGGCGGTCAAGCCCTTCGCCGGTGTGCCGCACGTGTCGCGCATCATCACCGACCTGGAAGAGGACCAGGCGCTGATGGAGCGCTTCCTGGACGCGCTGTGGGGCGAAATCGCCCGCCGGAAGACGATATGCGACAGCGCCGGGGTCGACGACGCCAAGGAATACAACAGCGTGCGCCTCAGGATGCGGGCCCGCGGCCAGGACATGCCGCCGCTGCCGATGCTGGTGGTGGTCATCGACGAGTTCTACGAGTGGTTCCGCATCATGCCGACCGCGGTCGACGTTCTGGACTCGATCGGCCGTCAGGGCCGCGCCTACTGGATCCACCTGATGATGGCGTCGCAGACGATTGAAAGCCGGGCCGAAAAACTCATGGAGAACATGGGTTACCGGTTGGTGCTGAAGGCGCGTACCGCCGGGGCGGCGCAGGCGGCCGGCGTGCCTAATGCGGTGAACCTGCCCGCCCAGGCCGGTCTGGGTTACTTCCGTAGGAGCCTCGAGGACATCGTCCGATTCCAGGCCGAGTTCCTGTGGCGGGACTACATCTCCCCCGGGCTCACCATCGACGGCGAGGTGGCCCCGGCGCTGGTGCACAGCATCGATTACGTTCGCCCGCAACTGTTCACCAACTCGTTCACCCCACTCGAGGTGACCGTTGGGGGACCGGACCTCGATTCGATCCACTCGAATGGCTCGAACGGTGAAGTGCTCGAGGTGACGGACGCCGATGGCGAGGACGAGGGAATCAGGACGCCAAAGGTCGGCACGGAGATCATTGATCAGCTGCGCAGGATCGACTTCGAGCCCTACCGGTTGTGGCAGCCGCCGCTGAGCGAGCCCGTCGCGATCGACGAGCTGGTCGATCGGTTCATCGGCCACCCCTGGCAGCAGGACTACGGCACCGAGCAGAACCTGGTGTTCCCGATCGGGATCATCGACCGCCCGTTCAAGCACGACCAGCCACCGTGGACGGTGGACACCTCGGGGCCCGGCGCCAACGTCCTGATTCTGGGGGCCGGCGGTTCGGGTAAGACCACGGCGCTGCAGACGCTGATCTGCTCGGCCGCGCTGACCCACACGCCGGAGCAGGTCCAGTTCTACTGCCTGGCCTACAGCGGCACCGCGCTGACCACGATCGCCCGTCTGCCCCACGTGGGCGAGGTGGCCGGACCGACCGATCCGTACGGCGTGCGCCGCACGGTAGCCGAGCTGCTGGCGCTGGTTCGCGAGCGCAAGCGCAGCTTCCTCGAATACGGAATCGCCTCGATGGAGGTGTTCCGGCGCCGCAAGTTCGGCGGTGAGGCCGGCCCGGTGCCGAACGATGGCTTCGGCGACGTCTATCTGGTGATCGACAACTACCGGGCACTGGCCGAGGAAAACGAGGTGCTGATCGAGCAGGTGAACGTGATCATCAACCAGGGTCCCTCGTTCGGGGTGCACGTCGTGGTCAGCGCCGACCGCGAATCGGAGCTGCGGCCGCCGGTGCGTAGCGGTTTCGGTTCCCGGATCGAGTTGCGCCTGGCGGCGGTGGAGGACGCCAAGTTGGTGCGTTCCCGGTTCGCCAAGGAAGTTCCGGTCAAACCTGGGCGCGGCATGGTCGCGGTCAACTACGTCCGACTGGACGCCGACCCGCAGGCCGGCCTGCACACGCTGGTGGCCCGGCCCGCGCTGGGCAGCACGAGTGACAACGTGTTCGCATCCGACAGCATCATCGAGGCGGTCAGCCGGCTGGCGAGCGGCCAGGCGCCCCCGATCCGCCGGCTGCCCGCGCGGTTCGGCGTGGAGCAGGTGCGAGAATTGGCCGCGCGCGACAGCCGCCAGGGCGTTGGTGCCGGCGGAATCACCTGGGCCATATCGGAATTGGATCTGGCGCCGGTCTACCTTAATTTCGCCGAGAACGCCCACGTGATGGTGACGGGCCGACGCGAATGTGGCCGCACCACGACGCTGGCGACCATCATGTCGGAAATCGGCCGGATCTACGCGCCCGGTGCCAGCAGCGCGCCGCCGCCACCGCCCGGGCGGCCCTCCGCTCAGGTGTGGCTGGTCGACCCGCGTCGCCAGCTGCTGACGGTGCTGGGCTCGGAGTACGTGGAGAAATTCGCCTACAACCTCGACGGCGTGCAGGCGATGATGAACGACATGTCCGCCCTCCTGGCCAGCCGCGAACCACCGCCCGGCTTGTCGGCGGAAGAGTTGTTGGCGCACTCCTGGTGGAGCGGTCCGGAGATCTTCCTGATCGTCGACGACATCCAGCAGATGCCGGCAGGTTTCGATTCGCCGCTGCACAAGGCCGCCGCCTGGGTGACCAGGGCGGCCGATGTGGGGTTGCACGTGTTCGTCACCCGTACATTCGGTGGCTGGTCGTCGGCGGGCAGCGACCCGATGCTGCGGGCACTGCACCAGGCGAACGCGCCGCTGCTGGTGATGGACGCCGACCCCGACGAGGGCTTCATCCGCGGCAAGATGAAGGGCGGCCCGCTGCCCCGTGGCCGAGGCCTGCTGATGGCCGAGGACACCGGCGTGTTCGTCCAGGTGGCGGCCACAGAGTTCCGCAAGTAGGGGCGGCTACCGCTGCGCCGGAGTTGGCGGCGCTAACCCCAGCGCAGCGGTAATTCCTTGAGCGCGAACGTCTTTGACGGGAACTTGATCTCGGGCAGGTAACCCTCGGGCAGTTCGAAATCGGGAATCTGCTTGAGCCATTCGGCGACGATGATCGTCAGTTCGATGCGCGCCAGGTGAGAACCCAGGCAGCGGTGCGGCCCGCCGCCAAACCCCCAGTGCCGGTGCACCTTACCGTCCATGACCAGCTCATCGGTGGACACCGCGTCGGTGCCGTCGCGGTTCACCGCGGCCATGCACAACCGCACCGGCGTGCCCGCGGGCAGCGTCATGCCGCCCACGGTCACTACCTCGGTCGTCACGCGGGGTGCCACCGGCGCCGACGGCTCCAGTCGCACGATCTCTTCGATGAAGACCCTGATCTTCCTGGGATTGTCGCGCAGCTCAGCGCGCAGCTGCGGTCTGCGCGCGAGTTCGAACAGGGAGAATCCGATCGCCGCGGTCACCGTGTCCAGGCCCGCCAGGATCAGCAGGTGGCTCATGCCGAGCAACTCGAGATCGCTGAAGTCGCCCTCGCCGGTCATCACTTGGGACAACATGTCGGAGCCCGGGTTTTGACGGCGCTGCTGGATCGCGTCGGTGAGATACGCCAAGAGCTCGTGCGCCTTCTCGAAGTCGGCGTTCGTCATATAGGGCTTGTCGCCGATGACGGCGTCTTTCCAATCGATGACACGGTCACGATCCTCGACCGGCATACCGTAGAGGTCGAGGAAAACCTGGAAGGGATACAGCCGGGCGAAGTCCGCCATCGCCTCGCACTTGCCTTGTTCGGCAAGCGCGGCGATCATCTCGGCGGCGTGGCGCTGCAGCACTGGCCGGGACTTACTCAGTCCCTGCGGGCTGAAGTATGGCTGCAGGATCTTGCGGTAGCGGGTGTGCTCCGGCGGGTCGAACGCCAGGGGCACCACCGGCAACGGGCTGCCCGGGGGTTGCAGCGCCAGTCGGGATGAGAAAACCTTGGTATCGCGCAGGGCGGCGAGCACGTCCTCGCGACGGGTCAGGTAATAGTGGCCGTTCATGAACACCACCGGCCCGGCGTCGCGCAGCGTCTTCCAGCCGACCCCACGGTCGGCGGCCATCGGTAACTTGGTGTATTCAAGCCGCGGCAGGTGAAAGGTGCCCGGCTGGCCTTCGCCGAGAGTGCTCATGCGCTCTGATCTCCGCTTGTCCGTTCGATTTTCGTGCTTGTCGTCTTGGTGCCGACGCGGCCAGGCCTGCTCGGATCCTTTCGTCACCGGCTTCGGGTGGCACACCAATATCGCACGTGGGACAAAGCGGCACCAATCGTGTCGGCCGCGATCGGCAACCATCTCCTAGACTTTTTCGAGCGGCTAATCTACGTAATCGATTGTCGGGTCCGTTCCGGGTTTTCCCCGAAGCCGTCGAAGAAGGAAACCTTGTGAAGGTTCGTCTAGAAAAGTCCAGATGCGTGGGCCATGCCCAGTGCTACGCCGTCGATCCAAACCTGTTCCCGATCGACGAGTCCGGCTATTCGACACTCGAAGAGCGCGGGGTGAGGCCCGAGGATGAACAGTTGACTCGCGACGGCGTGGCCTCCTGCCCGGAGATGGCGCTGATCCTTGAAGACGACTAGCGGCACAGCAACCTGAACCGCTGGGCAAACGAAAGGTGAACATTTGGTTGTCTCCGATGAACCTTGGCTGGCCGGGAATGAATATTCGTTGGCCTGGAATGAACAATTGGCATCGTCGGTCGGCGTGCCAGCTATGAGCAACTAATGTCATTCGCGAGCGGCAGTTCAAGCACCAACGAGCTGTCGCTCGGTTGCTGATAGCCGGGTAGTCGAGGCGGATTGTGCATGTCGTTCCTGACCAGAAGTCCAGGCATTCTAGGTGGCGCAGCACCTATTCGGGCGCAGGGGACAGGCGCGACACCATGACGGCTCCCCGTCGACTGGGTTTGCTGGTCAACAAGGTTGTGACCACGCCCACCATGGCTTGTACCTGACCGCTGCGATCGCCACCGCGATCGACGCCAACTGAGGAGGACACGGTGTTCGACTTCGGAGCGTTACCGCCCGAAATCAATTCCGGTCGGATATATGCGGGCCCGGGAGCCCAGTCGATGATGGTCGCCGCGACGGCCTGGGACGAGCTGGCGTCGGAGTTGGGCACAGCGGCCAGTGGCTACAACTCGGTGATCACCGAGCTCACCAGCGCGCCCTGGGTGGGGCCCTCGTCGACGGCGATGGTTTCCGCCGTCGTCCCGTACGTGAGCTGGCTCGGCACGGCGGCCGGCCTGGCCGAGGACAGCGCCAGCCAGGCCCGGGCGGCCGCGGCGGCGTTTGAGGCGGCGTTTGCGATGACGGTGCCGCCGCCGGTGATCGTGGCCAACCGGGTGCTGTTGGGGACGCTCGTCGCGACCAATTTCTTCGGGCAGAACACGCCGGCGATCATGGCCACCGAGGCCCAGTACATGGAAATGTGGGCCCAAGACGCCGCCGCCATGTACGGCTATGCCGCGTCATCGGCGGCAGCCACCGTGTTGACCCCGTACCAATCACCGCCCAACACCACCACCCCCGACGCCCCGGCCCAACAGGGCGCTGCCGTCGCCCAGGCCGCCGCCCAGCCGTCCGGGCAGGCGGCGGCGCAGGCGGTCCAGGCAGCGTCGATCCCTCAGACGTTGCAGCAACTGGCGCTGCAGCAACTGTCGAGTTATACCTTCACGAACTGGCCGTTCTCAATGATTCAGAACCAATTACAGAGTTTGCTCACCTCTGGGCTTCCCACCCCGACCAACAACTGGTTCGGGCTTGCTCCCGGTCAGTTCAACACGATGAGGCAGACCCTGCAGGCGTATTTCGGGGTGGGTCTCGGAAACTTCGGTTGGTCGATAGGACAGCAGCTGACCTTCGGCCCCGGTGGTGCGACGGCCGGTGCCGGTGGTGCCTGGTTCCCGACCCCGCAATTCGCCGGCCTGCACCTGGGCGCCGTGGGCGGTCTTGGAGGCGTACACCCCGCCGGCGCCGTTTCGGCGAGCGCGGGCGAGGCCGGCAGGGTCGGGATGCTGTCGGTTCCGTCGAACTGGACCAACCCGACGGCGGAGGCAACCCTCGTCAGCGCCGTGTCGGAAGAGACTCCCGCGAACGCCGGTGCGAACGCTGTGCCAGGAAACGGCCTGCTGCGCGGCATGCCGATGGGCAGCGTAGGTCGGCGCAGCGCGGGCTATGGCTACACCAACAAATACGGGTTCCGCTACAGCGTGCTGACACGCCCGCCGTCGGCCGGATGATGAGAGGCGACGAGCATGACCTTCCAGGTGGCAGACCCGCTCAGGATCGCCCGAAAATGAACAACAGTTGTCCACCAATGAACAATTGGCGCTAAGGAGGCGCGACCCGGCGGGATCAAATTAGTCTCACTAGCAAGCCATGTCTGAAGTGAAACTTCAACAGCAAAAGCATTCCCTTGAAGGTCATCGAGCCCGAAGGTTGAGGAGGAAAACCCAAATGTCGTTTGTGACTACGCAGCCAGAAGCGTTGGCGGCGGCGGCAGGCAGTTTGCAGGGTATTGGCTCGGCGTTGAGCGCCCAGAATGCCGCCGCGGCGGCCCCGACGACCGGGGTGGTGCCCGCGGCCGCGGATGAGGTATCAGCGCTCACCGCGGCCCAGTTCGCCGCGCACGCCCAGATGTACCAGGCCGTCAGCGCTCAGGCTTCGGCAATTCACGAAATGTTCGTCAACACCCTGGGCATCAGCTCGGGGTCGTACGCGGCGACCGAGGCGGCCAACGCGGCCGCGGCCGGCTAAGGGGTGCATTGTGAGTGATTTGAGTATGTTGCCTCCGGAGATCAGCTCCGCGCAGATCTATGCGGGTCCGGGTTCGGGGTCGTTGATGGCCGCGGCCTCGGCCTGGAACGGGGTCGCCGCCGAAATGAATTCGGCCGCGCTGGGCCTTGATCAGATGATCACCCAGCTGGCCGGCGAGGAGTGGCTGGGGCCGGCATCGGCGTCGATGGCTTCGGCGGCGCAGCCATACGTGCAATGGATGACGACCACCGCCGCTCAAGCCGAGGAGGCCGCCACCCAGGCTCAGTCGGCCGCGGCGGCCTACGAGACCGTGCTCGCCTCGGTGGTGCCCCCGCCGATGATCGCGGTCAATCGCGCCGAGTTGGGCCAGGCCATGGCGACGAACGTGTTGGGCCAAAACAACGGCATCATCGCGCAGCTGGAAGCCCAGTACCAGCAATTCTGGGCCCAGAACTCGATGGCGCTGATGAACTACGCGGGTCAGTCCGCCTCAGCGGCCAAGGTGACGCCGTTTCAACAGGCACCCGCGGTCGCCAATCCGGCTGCTGCCACCACCCAGGCAGCGGCGAACGCGGCCACCCCGGCCGCCTCGATCCAGCAGACCCTGCAGGGCTACCTCAGCCAGATCCAGAGCCAGTTGGGCGCCCTCTCCACGCCCGGCTCGACAATCTCGGCGGTGAACTCGTTCGGGACTAATAACCCGTTGACCGAACTCTGGTTCCTCTTCAGCGGGCAGACCAGCTTGCCCACCAACTTCGGCGGACTCATCAACGGCTACGCCCCGTACGCCAGCCTCTTCTACAACACCGAGGGTCTGCCGTACTTCAGCGTCGGTATGGGCAACTTCGGTGTCCAGATGGCCAAGACCCTGGGGGCGATCACTGGGCCGGCGGCTGCCGCGGCCGCTGTCCCCAAGGGCTTGCCCGGACTGGGCGGCCTCTTGGGCGGCGGCGCCGGCGCGGCGGCGCACCTGGGCAGCGCCACCTCGATCGGCAAGCTGTCGGTGCCGGCCTCGTGGACAGGGGCCCCGGCCGTCGCATCCCACACGGCCATACCGGTCAGCAGCGTCAGCGCGGCCCCGGAGGCCGCCGGGGGACCCGGAAACCTGTTGGGCGGCATGCCGCTGGCGGGGGTGGGCTCCGGTGCCGCCGGTGGTTCCGGTCCGAGGTACGGGTTCCGTCCCACCGTCATGGCGCGGCCACCTCTCGGCGGGTAGCTGCCTTCCAGCACAACCTGGCGTCGCGGGTGCGGGCAATTCTGCCTGCGCCCGCGACGGCGTTTTGACGTAAGGCCTGACCGGTGCCGATCCGGAGGTGCCAGCGCGGCGGGTCGGCCGATGTCCCCGGTCAAACCCGTGCCGCGTGATTCCGGAGCCGTCAGCGAATCACGGGCGCGTCAGGGAGGGCACTGGAAACGTGCGCCTTCCCGATGACGGGCCCCGGATCCGCTGACGCTCCTAGCAGCTGATAGCCCGCGGCTCCTGGACCACCACATCGGCGGCTTTATCTCCGGCCGGATTTTTACCCGCCTCGACCACTTTTGTCCCGCCGAGCTCCCCGGCAAATAGGCCGCGCGGGTGGAGGCGCCGCAAGCGCGCTCGGCGGGTCATCGACATATTTCTGCAGGTAGCAGGCGGTGTTTGCGAAGCGCGAACGGGCCGCAGATCGCGCCTCATTCGCTCTCAGGTCACCTGATGAGCCGGCGTGGGCCCGTGGAGCCGGCAACATCGCCCGGCGGCGATCAGGGATTGCGGGCTCTAGCGTCTCAAGCGAACAGGGTCGTAAACAGTCCTTTCGTCAATCCGAACTTGCGGAGAAAACATGTCGTTCGAGCCCGGTGGTTCGTAGGTGTCGGACTTCGGGGCGTTACCCCCAGAAATCAACTCGGCCCGGATGTATGCCGGTCCGGGTTCCGGCTCGATGGTGGCCGCGGCTTCGGCCTGGGATGGGCTGGCCACCGAGTTGAGCTTGACGGCGACCGGCTACACATCGGCGATCACCGAGTTGACCAGCGCGCCATGGCTGGGCCCGGCGTCGCGATCCATGGTGGCCGCTGCCACGCCATACATCTCCTGGCTCGGTGCCGCGGCGACGCTGGCCGAGGAGGCCGCCGATCGGGCCAGAGCCGCCGCGGCGGCCTTCGAAACCGCGTTTGCGATGACAGTGCCGCCACCGGTGATCACGGCCAACCGCGTGCAGCTGATGACCCTGGTCGCGACCAATTTCTTCGGGCAGAACTTTCCGGCGATCGCGGCCACCGAAGCGCAGTACGCCGAGATGTGGGCCCAAGACGCCACGGCGATGTACGGCTATGCGGGTGCCTCCGCGCTGGCCACGCAGTTAACCTCATTCAGCGAGCCCGCACAGACCACCAGCCAAGGCGGATTGGGCGCCCAGGCGGCGTCGGTCGCTCAGGCCATCGCCACGCCGGCGGGCACCAGCGCACCCGAAGCGGCCGCGGCGACTCCTGGACTGGCCCTGACGCCCGACGCGGTTTCAATCACGTCCATCTTCACGTCGATCAACCAAGCGCTGCAACAGCTTTCGTCGGGAGCCTTAGCTTCGCCGCTGAACCCGTACAACTGGTGGATCGTGCAGCAGTTCGCCAACCTCAACGTAACCCAACGGACTGCGTTGTCTCGTACCGTCGTGGGGCTCCCCTACTTCTCGACCGGGATGATGAGTTTCTTCGGCTCGATCGCACAGCAAACGGCGTTCGGCCCCGGCGGAACGACGGCCGGTGCGCAAGGCGCCTGGTACGCGACGCCGCAATTTGCCGGCCTGCACCTGGGCGCCGTGGGTGGCGGCCTCGGCGGCCATGGGGGGGTCTCGGCGAATTTGTCCTCGGCCACGAAGATCGGGGGGTTGTCAGTGCCACAGAGTTGGGCCGGCTCTCCCGGCCCGCTCGAGGAATCGGCCACTCAGGCGCTTGCCGTCGACTACGCCACCGACCCGCACGGCGAGCCCAACGGGCTGCTGCGCGGCATGCCCATGGGCTCGGGCACCGGCAGCCGACGGGCCGGCTCGGCCTGGCCGCCCCGCGAATATGGATTCAGGCGCAGCGTGCTCGCCCGCCCACCATCCGCCGGATAACGCGCAATGACCAACAGCAATCACAAGCGCGCAGCCATCCGACCGAACCTCATGCGATCCGGTGGGCGCCGACAAGCGCGTTATGGCAAAGGGCGACGAGTGATTCGACGTGCCTCGCAGCGAACCAACGTGATTCGAATGCAAGCTGCGTCGGTTTACCGGAGACGAGCCAATGAGTCTTATCTCGACGACCACTGAGAGGCGGCAACATGTCGGTGCTAGCAGCGGGGCCAGAGGAGCCGGCCGCGGCGATTCACGAGTCGTTCGTCAAGACCTGGGGCATCAGCTCCGGGGCGTATGCGGCTATCGAGGCGGCCAATGTGGCCGCGACTGATTAAGGAGTCAGGACATGGCAATCGATTTCGGTGCGTTACCGCCGGAGGTCAACTCGGCGCGCCTGTACGCCGGTGCGGGCTCGACACCGTTGGTGACAGCGGCCTCGGCCTGGAACTCGCTGGCCGCCGAGCTGAACGCGGCCGCCCTGGGATATGAGAACGTGGTGACACAGCTCGCCGGCGAGGAGTGGCTGGGGCCGGCCTCGGCGTCGATGGCCGCGGCGTTGCAACCGTATGTGGAGTGGGTGGGTACGACTGCCGCTCAGGCCGAGCAGGCGGCAACGCAGGCCACCTCGGCCGCGGCTGCGTACGAGGCCGCGTTCGCGTCGATAGTGCCCCCGCCGTTGATCGCGGCCAACCGTTCCGAGTTGGCGCAGGCGGTGTCGACCAACGTGCTGGGCCAAAACACCGGGGTCATCGCGCAGTTGGAAGCCCAGTACGCCCAATTCTGGGCCCAGGACGCCGCGACGATGTACAGCTATGCCGGCAACTCGGCGACGGCATCGAACGTCACGCCGTTCACCGCGTCGCCGACGGTCACCAGCCCCGCTGCTTCGCCCACGCAGGCCGCCGCGGTCAGCGCGGCCACGGGCACCTCGGTCGGCTCGGTCCAGAACGAGATCAATAGTGCGATCAGCCAGATCACCGCACAGCTGCAAAGTCTGGCGGCGCCGCTTTATGCGCCCTTCCAGCAGGAATGGAACTATCTTGCGTCCTCGTCGGGTCCGCTGTCGTGGCTGTGGCAGATCATGTTCGGGTCGCCGACATTCCCCAGCAGCAGCCTGTCGGCGTTCATGTCGGCGTGGTCGCCGTACGCGGGCGTCCTCTACAACACCGAGGGTCTGCCCTACTTCAGCATCGGCATGGCCAACTCCATGACCCAGACCGCGAAAACCGTGGGGGCGATCGGCGGAGCGGCGCCGGCGGCTGCCGCGGCCGCTGTCCCCAAAGGCTTACCGGGGCTCGGAGGGCTGCTCGGCGGCGGCGCCCCGCCCGTGGCGGCGCATTTGGGCAGCGCCACCTCGATCGGGAGGCTGTCGGTGCCAGCGTCATGGTCAGGGCCCGTTTCGGCACCCAGCCATGCCACGGCCATACCGGTCAGCAACGTCAGGGAGGCCCCCGACGTAGGAGCCGGGAACCTGCTCGGGGGCATGCCGCTTGCCGGGGCCGGCACGGGCGGGGGCGGAGCCGGACCCCGCTACGGATTCCGCCCGACCGTGATGGCCCGCCCACCCGCGGCCGGATAGCTTGGGGCCTCGCTGATGGTGGCGACACGTGACAGGCGCGGGCGCTCGTCGTCGGCTCGGGCACCGCATTTGCTCCAGCGCGATTTCGACGCGTCGGTGCTAAGCTCCATACGTGCTGGCCACCAGGCCTCTCGGAGCGACCATCCGGGGTCCACTCTCGCGGTTTGCTGTGACGGTCCTGTGAACGCCAGCCGTAGGGGCCGGGCGCTGTTACTGTGTCGTTACTAAAAGTGAATTCGCCGTGCTTTCCAGTGAACAATTGCAAACAGGTGGGCTCCGACTCAGCTTGAAACGCATGTTGTCATCTACTCTCTTGCACAGAGCAGTGCCGGAGGCAATCGAGGAGGGAAAAGTATGTCGTTCGTGACTACACAGCCGGAGGCTCTGGCCGCAGCCGCCGGGAGCCTTCAGGGTATCGGTTCGGCGCTGAGCGCCCAGAACGCAGCCGCGGCCGCCCCAACGACCGGGGTAGTACCGGCTGCAGCCGACGAGGTATCGGCGCTGACCGCGGCCCAGTTCGCCGCCCACGCGCAGATGTACCAGGCAGTCAGCGCCCAGGCCGCCGCGATTCACGAGCAGTTCGTGAACACTCTGGGGATTAGTTCGGGTTCGTACGCCGCGACCGAAGCCGCCAACGCGGCGGCCGCCGGCTGATCGAGTTCAGCGGTTAAGGGATGTCGGGTCTGACTGCTGCGCCGAAGCCCCGGGATCCGATGAGCGCTCGTCGACTCAAACGCCGCGGTTGGAGTTCGACGTCCGCACGTCGGGCAGTCGCCGGTCGCCCAAATGGGGGAAAGTCTTTCTGTATGTGGCTCGGTCGGTGCGCTAGCGCGTAACCGCTCGGCCAGCGTCACTCAACAACTGAAAACAAGTCACTCAGAATTAAGGAGAAAGCCAACATGGCAATTCGTTTTATGACTGACCCGCATCAGATGCGGGCGATGGCGGGCCGTTTTGAGGTCCACGCGCAGACCGTTGAGGACGAGGCTCGCAAGATGTGGTCGTCGTCGATGAACATCGCCGGTGCCGGCTGGAGTGGCCAGGCGCAGGCGACCTCCTACGACACCATGGGTCAGA
>NZ_JAOPWB010000320.1 GCF_025965855.1 Mycobacterium sp.
CCCCGGCGCCCGGCGCACCGGCGCCGGACGCGGCCCCGCCCGGCGCTCCGCCGCCCGGTGACGCTCCACCCCTTAGCGCAATGATGCCCGGAATGCTGCCCCCCGGCGGCGTCGGCGGCGGCGACCGCGCGACCGTCGTGCAGGCCGCGTTGACACAGGTCGGATCGCCCTACGTGTGGGGCGGTGCCGCGCCCGGCGGGTTCGACTGCTCCGGATTGGTGATGTGGGCGTTCCAGCAGGCCGGCATCTCGCTGCCGCACTCCAGTCAGGCTCAGGCTCAAGGCGGTCAGCCGGTGGCGGTGTCGGATTTGCAGCCCGGCGACGTGGTGACCTTCTACTCCGATGCGTCACATAGCGGCCTCTACATCGGTGACGGCATGGTGATCCATTCATCCACCTATGGGGTGCCGGTGCGGGTGGTGCCGATGAATGCCGCAGGTCCGATCCACGACGCCCGCCGCTACTGATCGCCCCGGCTGGCCCCGTCGGCGGCTCCCGATCCTGCTGGCCTGGGTGTTTGCGCTCGAGCTGATTGTGGCCGCGGCCGTGCCGTTCGACGCGGCCGGCGATAGCAAGGCAAGGCACGCGCAGCTCGTCACGCCCGCACGCGGCCAGGTGGGCGCCGCGGCGAAGTCGCTGGTGGTCGGTGACCGCACCGTCCGGCTGGTGGGACTCGGCGGCCCGGCCAGCGACCGGCTGCTGTCCCGGGTGGCGTCCAACATCGGGGCCGCGGTCAACGCGGTGGAGGCGTTCTGGGGTGTTGATTGGCCGCGCGATATCTCGGTGCTTGCCGCCGGCTCGGACGAGCAGTTTCGCGCCGCGGCCGGCGGGGGACCGGCGTCGCAGTGGGCCGACATCGCCGCTGTGACGGTCGCCGACAGGGTCGATCCCACGCGCCGGTTGGCGGTCGGCCAGCGGATCGTGTTCGCGCCGGGCGCCGCCAACATGAATGCGGCCGGGCTGCGAATTGTCTTGACCCACGAGCTTTTTCACTACGCCGCCCGCGCTGAGACCGCCTTGGATGCGCCCCAATGGCTCACCGAGGGGGTGGCCGATTTCGTTGCCCGGCCACAGAGCCCGGTGCCCGCCGATGCGCTGCCGGTGCCGCTGACGCTGCCGACCGACGGCGATCTGGAGGCGCCGGGGCCGCTGCGCTCGTTGGCCTACGACCGCGCGTGGTGGTTCGCCCGCTTCGTCGCCGACACCTACGGGCCGCCAAAGCTGCGCGATCTGTACCTGGCCAGCTGCGGTGTCGGGCACGCCGATGTGCCCACCGCCGTGCACGACGTCCTCGGCATCGACCCCGCCGGGCTGCTGGTGCGCTGGCACCAGTGGCTGGCCCGCTAGCCTGACGCAGGTGAGCCGGGTCCTGCTGGTAACCAACGACTTTCCGCCCCGCCCGGGCGGCATTCAGTCCTACCTCGGCGAGTTCGCCGGCCGGCTGGCCGGCGCGGGGTCGCATTCCGTGCTGGTGTACGCACCGCAATGGAAGGGCGCCGACGCCTTTGATGACTCGGCCGAGGCGGCCGGATACCGCGTGGTGCGGCATCCGGGCACGCTGATGCTGCCCGGCCCGGCGGTCGATGCGCGGATGCGCCGGATGATCGGCGAGCACGGCATCGACACCGTCTGGTTCGGCGCGGCCGCGCCGCTGGCGCTGCTGGCCCCGCGGGCCCGGCTGGCCGGGGCGTCCCGGGTGCTGGCCAGCACTCACGGCCACGAAGTCGGCTGGTCGATGCTGCCGGTCGCGCGCTCGGTGCTGCGTCGCATCGGCGACGGCACCGACGTCGTGACCTTCGTGAGCCGCTACACCCGGTCGCGCTTCGCGTCGGCCTTCGGTCCCGCGGCGAGGCTGGAGTACCTGCCGCCCGGGGTGGACACCGACCGGTTCCGGCCCGACCCGGCCGCCCGGGCCGAGCTGCGCGCCCGCTACGGGCTGGGCGAGCGGCCGACCGCGGTGTGCCTGTCGCGGCTGGTGCCGCGCAAGGGTCAGGACGCGCTGATCAAGGCGCTGCCGTCGATCCGGCGGCGGGTCGACGGGGCGGCGCTCGTCATCGTCGGCGGCGGTCCCTACCTGGACACGCTGCGCAAGCAGGCCACCGACTGCGGCGTGGCCGAGCACGTGACATTCACAGGGGGCGTGCAGGCCGCCGAACTGCCCGCCCATCACGCGATGGCCGACGTGTTCGCGATGCCATGCCGCACCCGCGGCGCCGGCATGGACGTCGAGGGCTTGGGCATCGTCTACCTGGAGGCCTCGGCGACGGGCGTGCCCGTCATCGCCGGCCTATCGGGTGGGGCCCCGGAAACGGTGCGGCACAACAAGACCGGGCTGGTGGTCGACGGCCGCTCGGTGAACGAGGTCGCCGAGGCCGTCGTCGAGTTGCTCGCCGATCGCGACCGGGCCGCCGCGATGGGCGCGGCCGGGCGCGAGTGGGTGACGTCCCAGTGGCGCTGGGACACGCTGGCCGCCCGGCTGGCCGATTTGCTGGGCTGAACCGGCCGAATCGGGCGACCGGACGGCTAGTCCTTCTCGTAGATCGACTCGATATCGGAGGCGAACTTCTCGGCCACCACGTTGCGCTTGACCTTCATCGTCGGCGTCAGCTCGCCGGTGTCCTCGGTGAAGTCGACCGGCAGAATGCGGAACTTGCGGATCGACTCGGCGTGCGACACCGCGAGGTTGGCGTGCTTGACGGCAGCGTCCACCTCGGCGAACAGGTCTGGGTCGGTGGCCAGGTCGGCGACCGACGAGTCGACGGCCTTGTGGTTGCGCTCCTTCCAGCCACCGAATGCCTCCGGGTCGATGGTGATCAGCGCGCCGATGAACGGCTTGGCGTCGCCCACCACCATGGCCTGGCTGATCAGCGGGTGCGCCCGCAGCTGGTCCTCGAGCACCGCGGGGGCGACGTTCTTGCCGCCGGCGGTGACGATGATTTCCTTCTTGCGGCCGGTGATCTTCAGGAAGCCGTCCTCGTCGAGCGCGCCCAGATCGCCGGTCTTGAACCAGCCGTCGGTGAACGCGTCGGCGGTGGCCTGCTCGTTGCGCCAGTAGCCGCCGAACACCACGCCGCCGCGCACCAACAGCTCGCCGTCGTCGGCGATGCGCATGCTATTGCCGGGCAGCAACGTCCCGACCGTCCCGATCTTGACCCTGCCGACCTGGTTGACCGTGATGGCCGAGCTGGTCTCGGTCAGGCCGTAGCCCTCGTGGATGGTCAGGCCCACGCCGCGGTAGAAGTGGCCCAGCCGCGCGCCCAGCGGTGCCCCACCCGAGACGGACGCGTGGCAGTCGCCGCCCAGCGCCGTGCGCAGCTTGTGGTAGACCAGCCGGTCGAACAACGCGTGCTTGGCGCGCAGCAGCAGCCCCGGCCCGCCATCGTCCTGGGCCTGGCTCCAGTCGACCGCGGTTTGCACGGCCATCGCGAAGATGCGCCCCTTCCCGTCATTGACGGCGTTCTGCTCGGCGGTGTTGTACACCTTCTCGAACACCCGCGGCACCGACACCACGACCGTCGGCTTGAAGACCGCCAACATCGGCAGCAGGTTCTTGATGTCGCTGGTGAATCCGACCGTCACCTTGTTGGCGAACGCGGACAAGGTGAGCGACCGGGCCAGCACGTGGGCCAGCGGCAGGAACACCAGCAGCCGCTGCCCCTCGTTCAGCAGCGTCGGCAGGCATTCCTTGGCGCCCCGGCTCTCGTAGAGCAGGTTGGAATGGGTGAGCTGGCAGCCCTTGGGCCGCCCGGTGGTGCCCGAGGTGTAGATCAGCGTTGCCGGGTCGTCGGCGCGCAGCGCCTCGAGGCGGGCGGTCAGCTCGGCCGGCTCCACCTCCGCCCCGGACTCGGTGAGCTGGTCGAGCGCCTTGGGGCCCGAACCGTCGATGTGCAGCACCCGGCGCAGGGCGGGCAGCTCGGCGGTGAGCTCGGTGACCATCGCGGCGTGCGCGTCGGTCTCGGCAAACGCCAACACCGATCCCGAGTCCTGCAGCACCCAGCGCACCTGTTCGGCCGACGACGTCTCGTAGATTGGCACGGTGACCGCGCCCACCGACAGGATCGCCAGATCCAGGATCGCCCACTCGTAGCGGGTGGCCGAAAAGATGGCTACCCGGTCGCCGGCCTGCACCTCCTGGGAGATCAAACCCAGCGCCGCGGCGCGAACCTGCTGGGCCGCCTCGGCGCAGGTGACATCGGTCCAGACGCCGTCGATCTGCCGTTGAAAGATGACAAAGCTGGGGTCATCGCGCTCGTGCTCGAAGACCATGGCCGCGACGTTTTCGTGCTCGCCGACGGTAAAGCGGGCGGGGACGCTGTACTCACGCACTCTGGTGACTCCATTGGCTCGTGATGTTGCCTGCCCCTTTGCGGGCCGGCTTGCTGTGGCCCAGCCTAATCCGCTATTTCGCGCAGCATGGTGAAGGTCGGCCGGGCGGCCACGGAGCTTGCGGCTCCGCTCCGGCATGGCGCCCGCGCGGGCCCGGGCGCCTGCATACGGACGATTCGGATCGGTGTGTGAAGCTGTGGGGGTGAACAGCATTCAGATCGCCGACCAGACGTTTGTCGCCGCCGGCGGCCCGCGGGTGGGCGCCGCGGTCGCGGACACGTCCTGCTGGCGCCGGTGGTGGCCGGACCTGCGGCTGCAGGTCGTCGAGGACCGCGCCGAAAAAGGCATCCGGTGGGCGGTGACCGGCGCGTTGACCGGCACCATGGAGGTCTGGCTGGAACCGTCGCTGGACGGGGTGGTGCTGCACTACTTCCTGCACGCCGAACCCACCGGCGTGTCGGCGTGGCAGCTGGCAAAGTTGAACTTGGCGAAGATCACGCACCGCCGTCGGGTGGCGGGTAAAAAAATGGCCTTCGAGGTCAAGAGGACGGCGGAACGGTCACGTCCGGTCGGCGTTTCTCCGGTAGTTTGATTTCGATCAAGGTTTGGCGGTAGGAGTACCGTTTCCGCCCGGAGGCCGGGGTAGTCCTGCACATCGCGGGCCTACGCGCTCGCGGGAGAGAGGGCATCAGCCAGGTGGCAGACAAGACGACGCAGACCATCCACATCGAAGCCGATCCGGGCACGGTCCTGGAGGTGATCGCCGACATCGATTCCTACCCGGAGTGGATCTCGGAATACAAGGAAGCCGAGGTGCAAGAGAGGGGCGCCGACGGCTACCCGAAGACCGTGCGATTCGTGATGGACGCCGGCATCATCAAGGACACCATGGTGATGGCCTACCAGTGGCCCAAAGACCGTCAGTCGCTGAGCTGGACCCTGGTCTCCAGCTCGCTGCTGCGTTCGCTTGAAGGTTCATATCGCTTGGCGCCCAAGGGATCTGGCACTGACGTCACCTATGAACTCTCCGTCGACCTCGCCCTCCCAATGATCGGCTTGCTCAAGCGCAAGGCCGAGCGGCGGTTGACCGACACCGCTTTGAAGGATCTAAAGAAACGAGTAGAGGCTGAGTGAGTCCAGCGAATTCCGGGTGCCCGCCCCGGCCCGGATCAGTCTGTTCGTTGGGAAGGGCGGGGTAGGAAAATCCACCCTGGCATCCGCTACCGCGGTCTGCGACGCAGGCACGGGGCAGCGGGTACTGGTGGTGTCCACCGATCAGGCGCACTCGCTGGGCGACGTGCTGGGTGTCCCGGTTCCGCCGAGCGGCCGGTGCGAACTGGTTCGGGTGCTCGCCGATGACGCGGAGGCGGGCGGCGGTTTCCTCGAGGCACTGGCACTGGACACCCTGGCCCTGCTGGAGGCCCGCTGGCACGACGTGGTCAGCACTTTGGATCGGCGCTTTCCCGATTCCGAGTTGAGCACCATTGCGCCCGAAGAGCTTTCGGCGTTGCCGGGCGTTCAGGAAGTGCTGGGCCTGCACGCCGTCGGCGAGCTCGCCGCCTCGGGGCGATGGGATCGCATCGTCGTGGATTGCGCCTCGACAGCGGATGCGTTGCGAATGTTGACCTTGCCCGCCACCTTTGGGCTCTACGTGGAACGCGCGTGGCCACGCCATCGCAGGCTGTCCATTGCCGCCGACGACGCCCGCTCGGCCGCGATGGTGGAGCTGCTGGAGCGCATCAGCGGCAGCGTCGACCGCCTCAGCGAGTTGCTGACCGACGGCGAGCGGGTCACCGCGCATCTGGTGCTGACCCCCGAGCGGGTGGTGGCGGCCGAGGCGGTGCGGACGCTGGGTTCACTGGCGCTGATGGGGGTGCGGGTCGAGGAGCTGATTGTCAACCAGGTCCTGACCGAGGACGAGTCCTACGAGTACCGCAACCTGCCCGAGCACCCGGCGTTCTACTGGTACGCCGAACGCATCGCCGAACAACGCGTTGTTCTCGACGAACTCGACGCCACCATCGGCGACGTGGCGCTGGTGCTGACCCCGCACCTGTCCGGCGAGCCGATCGGCCCCAAGGCGCTGGGCTCGCTGCTCGACAGCGCCCGCCGGCGCGGCGGGGCGGCGCCGCCGGGTCCGTTGCGTCCGGTCGTGGACCTCGAATCCGGATCGGGGCTTGGGTCGATATACCGTATGCGGCTAACGTTGCCCCAGCTCGATCCCGGAGGACTGTCGTTGGGCCGAGTCGACGACGACTTGATAATCAGCGCCGGAGGGCTGCGGCGCAGGGTCCGCTTGGCGTCCGTGCTGCGGCGATGCACGGTGCTCGACGCGCACCTGCGGGGCAGCGAGCTGACTGTTCGCTTTCGACCGGATCCGGAGGTGTGGCCTAAGTGAGCGGGGCTCATCCCGATATCGGTCCCGAGTTGCGCAGACTTGCCCAGGCGATCCTGGACGGGATCGACCCGGCGCTGCGGACGGCGGCGGCTTTGACGGCGGGCGGGGGCTCGGACGGTAAAGGGACGGGCAAGTGCCAGCAGGTGTGGTGTCCCGTGTGCGCGCTGGCCGCGCTGGCCACCGGTGACCAGCACCCGTTGCTTACCGTGATCGCCGACCACAGCATCGCCCTCCTCGAGGCGATCCGCGGCATCGTCGACGACATCGACCGTTCGGCGAAACCGCCACCCGCCGGCCCGCCCGGCGGCGGTGGCGCCGACGCCGACGCCGAGCCCGACGCCGGTGACGCCACCGCGAAGACCCGTTACCAGCCCATCCCGGTCACCGTCGAGGAGTGAACCGCCCGCCCGAAGGTGGTCCCTTGCGCTGGGGATCGGTACAGTTGGCGCAGAACAGCGATGGGTGCGGGCGAGAGGCAGGGCCATGTGGTACTGGCTAGTCAAGTATATAGCGCTGGGCCCGTTGCTCTCCCTGCTTGGGCGACCGAAAGTTGAAGGGCTGGAATACGTTCCAACTTCCGGGCCGGCGATCCTGGCGAGTAATCACCTCGCCGTGATGGACAGCTTCTTCCTGCCGCTGGTGGTCCGGCGCCGGATCACCTTCCTCGCGAAGTCCGAATACTTCACCGGCACCGGACTGAAGGGCTGGCTCAGCCGGTGGTTCTTCACCGCCGTCGGGCAGGTGCCGATCGACCGCTCCGACGCCGACGCCGCCCAGGCCGCGCTCAACACCGCCGAGCAGGTGCTGGCGCAGGGCAAGCTGCTGGGCATGTACCCCGAGGGCACCCGCTCGCCCGACGGCCGGTTGTACAAGGGCAAGACGGGGCTGGGGCGGCTGGCGCTGGAAACCGGGGTTCCGGTGATCCCGGTGGCGATGATCGGCACCAATGTGGTCAACCCGCCCGGCAGCACGACGCTGCGCTTTGGGCGCGTCACCGTCCGGTTCGGCAAGCCGATGGAATTCTCACGTTTCGAGGGAATGGCCGGCAACCGCTTCATCGAGCGGGCCGTCACCGACGAGGTGATCTACGAGCTGATGGGGCTCTCCGGGCAGGAGTACGTCGACATCTACGCGGCCAGCCTCAAGGACCGCGGCAACGGCGACGAACCGACCAGTGAGGCCGCGCGGATCCCCGAGACCGCCGCCGGTTAGCGCGCCGCGGATCAGCTGGCGGCCGGCACCGGCGTCAGCGGGCGCGCCGCCGAATCCCGCGACGTCGCCCGCGCGGTGACGGTCAATCCGGCCGCGACGATGACCGCCAACGCCCACCACACGTAGGACGCCCCCGCAAGCTGGCGCCACCAGTTCGCGGTCGTCTCGTGGTGCTTGGGTAGCAGGTCGATCGGCGTCCACCTCATCAGCGCCACCCCGATGGCGCTGAGCACGGCCAGCACGACGTTGCGGCGCCGCCAGGCCAACGTCCCGGTCACCAGGACCGCCGGCAGCACCCAGACCCAGTGGTGTGACCAGGACACCGGCGAAACCACCAACCCGAACAGCGCGACGCACACCACGGCCAGGATGGGCTCGCCGGCCCGCAGCACCCGCCGCATCGCCCAGATCGTCGCCGCCAGCACCAGCAGGCACGCGGCGACCCACAACGGGAACCGTTCGTGCTCGTCGAGCCCCAACCGGGCGAGGGCGCCCGCGATGTTCTGGTCGGTGTTCAGCGCGGCCTCACCGATCCGGTCGGTGTGGTGGACGGTGCGCGTCCAGTATTCCCACGAATCGCTCCATGCCAGCGCGAAGCCCAGCAGGGTCATGGCCGCGAACGACGCCATGGCGGTCAGGGCGGCGCGGTTGTCGCGGCGCAGCAGGAAGTAGAGCAAGAAAACCGCCGGCGTGAGTTTCAGCGCGATGCCCAGCCCCAGCAGCAGCCCGCGCGGCCATGGCGTGCGGCGCGGCATGCAGTCGGCGATCACCAGCGTCATGAGCACGACGTTGATCTGGCCGAAGGCGAAGTTCGAGGCGATCGGCTCCAGCCAGGTCGTCGCCGCCGCCGCGATGATCACCGCCAACCACAGCCGGCGCAGCCACGCCGGGCCGGGCAGGACGGCCGACGTGTTCCACACGTCGAGGCCGGTCAGCACGATCACCGTCGAGACGATCAGCAGCACCAAGGTCACAAGCGTGATCGCCACCCCGGCGGCCGGCATGTGCAGCCAGGAGAACGGGCAGAACACGATGGCCGCCAGCGGGGGGTAGGTGAACGGCAGGTTCAGTCCGATGGGTGTGTGGAACAACACGTCCCCGCGGTAGAGGGGCTGGTTGTCCAGCCAGGCCCGGCCGCCCATCTGATAGATGTCGATGTCGATGCGGTACGGGATGTGTCCGAACAGGCCCGAGGCCACGTAGTACATCGCCGCGGCCGCAACCAGCCAAAGCAGGCACCACAGCAATGCCCGCCCGGGTTGACTGCCCGCGCCGGGCGCCCGCCATCTACTCATGTCGCAGAACAGCGTAATCGGTGCCTGGAACAAGGGAAGCCGGCCACGTGCCGCAGCGCGGCTCCCGCGCCGGCCGGAAATGCAGGCGTACGTTTCAGGGGTGCTCCACTGGTTCGTGTTCGGGGTGGCCACTTGGTTCGCGCATGACATCGTCGACCGCGGCCGGCTGCCCCTGCTGTGCTGCCTGGTCGCTTTCATCCTGACGTTTTTCGTCACGCGAACGTGCGTGCGGGTGATCCGCCACCGCGCCAACACCGGTCGGTCGGCCCGATGGTGGCAACCGCGCAATGTCCACATCGGGGAAGTGCACATCCACCACGTGGCGTTCGGGGTGGTGCTTGTGATGCTTTCCGGGTTGATGTTGGTGACCCTGTCCATCAGCGGACAAGAACCCGAATTCACCCTGGCCGCAACCCTTTTCGGGGTCGGGGCCGCGTTGGTTCTCGACGAGTACGCCTTGATCCTGCATCTGTCCGACGTCTACTGGGAAGAGGACGGCCGCACGTCGGTGGACGCGGTGTTCGCGGCGGCGGCGGTGGCCGGGCTTTTGATAATGGGCCTGCATCCGCTGATGTTCTTCCTTCCGGTCTGGCACGCCGCCGATTCGGTGCTGCTGCGCGCCGGGGTGGGTGGCGTTCTGGTGGTGGCGCTGCCGCTGGCCGTGGTGGTGGTGCTGAAGGGCAAGGTGTGGACCGGATTGCTGGGCATGTTCATCGTCGTGCTGCTGGTCATCGGCGCGGTCCGGTTGTCACGTCCGCATGCCCCGTGGGCCCGGTGGCGCTACACCGACCAGCCGGACAAGATGCGACGCGCGCTGCAGCGGGAACGGCGGCTGCGCCGTCCCGTCGTGCGGGTCAAGCTGTGGGTGCAATGCGCGATCGCGGGTACCCCGCGCCTGCCCGACCAGCGCGCGGTCGACGCGCAGCTCGACCATGACGTGCACGCGGCACCGGCACCCACCGTGCCCATCCTGATCAGCCGATAGGCCGCGCCGGGCGGCCCCCTAAGCTTTCTCCGGTGCGGTACTTCTACGACACCGAGTTCATCGAGGACGGCCGCACGATCGAACTGATCTCGATCGGGGTGGTCGCCGAGGACGGCCGCGAGTACTACGCCGTGTCCACCGAATTCGATCCCGAGCGTGCCGGTAGCTGGGTGCGCGCCAACGTGCTGCCCAAGCTGCCGCCCCCGGCGTCTCCGTTGTGGCGCTCGCGCAAGCAGATCCGGCTGGATCTGGAGGAGTTCTTCGGCGTGGACGGCACCGAGCCCATCGAACTGTGGGCCTGGGTGGGGGCCTATGACCACGTGGCGTTGTGCCAGCTGTGGGGCGCGATGTCGGCTCTGCCGCCGGCGATACCCCGGTTCACCAGGGAATTGCGGCAGTTGTGGGAGGAACGGGGATCCGCCCGGATGCCGCCGCGGCCGCGGGACGCCCACGACGCCCTGGTCGATGCCCGCGATCAACTCCGCCGATTCAGGCTGATCACCTCCGTCGAGGGCGCACCGGGACGTTCGCCCTGATCAGGCCTGACCAGCCGGTGCCGAACCCCAGTTACCATGGACCGATGAACTGGACCGTCGACATACCGATCGACCAGCTGCCGCCGCTGCCGCCGCTCTCGACCGAGCTGCGGGCGCGACTGGACGCCGCGCTGGCCAAGCCGGCCGCCCAGCAGCCCAGCTGGGACGCCGAACAGGCCGCCGCGATGCGCACGGTGCTCGAGAGCGTGCCGCCGGTCACGGTGCCGTCCGAGATCGTCCGGCTGCAGGATCAGCTGGCGCAGGTCGCGAGGGGCGAGGCCTTCCTCCTGCAGGGCGGTGACTGCGCGGAGACGTTCGTCGACAACACCGAACCCCACATCCGCGGCAACATCCGCACCCTGCTGCAGATGGCCGTCGTGCTGACCTACGGGTCGAGCCTGCCGGTGGTCAAGGTGGCCCGCATCGCCGGCCAGTACGCCAAGCCCCGGTCGGCCGACCTCGACGCGCTGGGCCTGAGGTCCTACCGCGGCGACATGATCAACGGCTTCGCCCCCGACCCCGCTGCCCGCGAGCACGACCCGTCGCGGCTGGTGCGCGCCTACGCCAACGCCAGCGCCGCGATGAACCTGGTGCGGGCGCTGACCTCGTCGGGGCTCGCGTCGCTGCACCTGGTGCACGACTGGAACCGGGAATTCGTCCGGACCTCGCCGGCCGGCGCGCGTTACGAGGCGCTGGCGACCGAGATCGACCGCGGGTTGCGCTTCATGAGCGCCTGCGGGGTCGCCGACCGCAACCTGCAAACCGCCGAAATCTATGCCAGCCACGAGGCTTTGGTGCTCGACTACGAGCGGGCGATGTTGCGCTTGTCCGACGTCGAAGGCGCGGAGCCGCAGCTGTATGACCTGTCGGCACACACCGTGTGGGTCGGCGAGCGGACCCGCCAGCTCGACGGCGCGCACATCGCGTTCGCCGAAGTGATCGCCAACCCGATCGGCGTGAAGATCGGACCGACGATGACCCCCGAGCTGGCCGTCGAATACGTGGAGCGCCTCGACCCGCACAACAAGCCCGGGCGGCTGACGTTGGTGAGCAGGCTGGGCAACAACAAGGTGCGTGACCTGCTGCCGCCGATCGTCGAGAAGGTCCAGGCCACCGGGCACCAGGTGATCTGGCAGTGCGACCCGATGCATGGCAACACGCACGAATCCTCCAACGGCTACAAGACCCGGCACTTCGACCGCATCGTCGACGAGGTGCAGGGGTTCTTCGAGGTGCACCGCGCGCTGGGCACCCATCCCGGCGGCATCCACGTCGAGATCACCGGCGAAAACGTCACCGAGTGTTTGGGTGGGGCGCAAGACATTTCGGACACCGACCTGGTCGGGCGCTACGAGACGGCCTGTGACCCGCGGCTGAACACCCAGCAGTCGCTGGAGTTGGCGTTCCTGGTCGCCGAGATGCTGCGCGACTAGAAGTCCTGAGCGCGAGCAGACGCAAAATCGCCCAAAAACCACGCGTTTTGGGCGATTTTGCGTCTGCTCGCCGTTAGAGCAGGCCGCTCAGGTTGCTTCCGATCGTCCAGGCCACGGTCGCGACCAGCCCGGTGAGCGCGAGCACGACCGCCACCCACACCAGCACCATCCGCCGGGCGTGCTGGCGGGCCCAGACGAATTCGCTGATCGCGATGCCCGCGAATTCGCCTGAGACCGGCTGGTATTCGTATTCGTCGGGTTCGGACTCGGGGGCGGCCGGGCGGGCCGGCTCGGCCGACTCCGCGGGCCCGCGGGGGAGCTGACGGGTGGGGCGGCGAACTGGCTGAGCGGTGGCCGGGCGCTGGCTCATCCGGCTGTGGTGCAGCGCCGCCGACCGGTGTTGGGCGGAGTTGCGCGGCGCCGGCACCCGGAAGTCCGGCAGGGCGAGTTCTTCGGCGATCGCCGACAGGTCGGCGCCCATCTCGAGCGCGTCGGCGTACCGGTCCGCGGGGTCGCGCGCGGTCGCCCGCTGCACCAACTCGTCGAATTGCGGGGGCACGCCGTCGATCGCCGCACTGGGCGTCGGCACGTCGGCGTCCAACCGTCGGTACGCGATCGACAACGCCGAGTCGCCGGTGAACGGTGTGTGCCCGGTCAGCAGCTCATAGGTGAGGATCCCGGCGGAGTAGACGTCGCTGCGCGGGCCGGCGTTGCCGTCGCGCACTTGCTCGGGCGACAGGTAGGCG
The DNA here is from genome assembly GCF_025965855.1 of Mycobacterium sp. Lineage (GTDB taxonomy): Bacteria > Actinomycetota > Actinomycetes > Mycobacteriales > Mycobacteriaceae > Mycobacterium. The sequence goes on from NZ_JAOPWB010000320.1 coordinate 12,932, forward strand.
GCGGTACCCAGAATGACGCTGGTGGAGGTGATTCCGGCGGCCGCGACGGCGCGGACCAACCCGAAATCGGCGATCTTGACGTCGCCGTCGTCGGAGATCAGGACGTTCTCGGGCTTGACGTCGCGGTGCACCAGCCCGGCGCGGTGCGCCGCGGCCAGCCCGCCCAAAACCGGGCGAAGCACGGCCGCCACGGCATGGGGCGGCATCGGACCGCGCTCGGCCAGCAACTCGCGCAGCGTGCCGCCCTCGATGAGCTCCATCACCAAGAAGGGATGCCGGGCGTCCATGCCCTGGTCGTAGACCGCAACCAGCCCGGGATTTTTCAGCCGGGCGACCGTGCGTGCCTCGAGCTGGAAGCGGGTCAGGAATTGGTCATCGCCGGCATAGCGAGAGTCCATGACCTTCACCGCGACCGGGCGGTCGAGCCGGACGTCGAGGCCGCGGTACACCGTCGAGGTGCCGCCGCTGGCTATCGCGGACTCGACGAGGTAGCGGCCGTCCAGCAACGCGCCCGGCAACGGGTCACTCGTCTGCGCTCCGGCCACTGGGCCATCGTAGGTGGGGGACGCGAAAACGTATGCCCAAGGCGCTGAGCGGGGCCTACACTTGCGCGGTGAGCAGTATTCCGGCCGGCGACGACGTCCTGGATCCCGGCGAGCCGACCTACGACCTGCCGCGGGCAGCCGAGGTGCTCGGCGTGCCGGTCAGCAAGGTGCAGCAGCAGCTGCGGGAGGGTCACCTGGTCGCGATCAGGCGTGGCGGCGGTGTGGTGGTGCCCCAGGTGTTTTTCACCAACTCCGGTGAGGTGGTCAAGAGCCTGCCGGGGCTGTTGACGATCCTGCACGACGGTGGTTATCACGAGACGGAGATCGTGCGCTGGCTGTTCACCCCCGACCCGTCGCTGACGGTCACGCGGGACGGCACCCGGGACGCCGTCAGCAACGCCCGTCCCGTCGACGCCCTCCATGCCCACCAGGCCCGGGAAGTGGTGCGGCGCGCGCAGGCTATGGCGTGCTGACGGATTCGGTCCCGTCGGGCTGAGGCTCCTGAGCCTCCGGCGCCCGGTACAGCGCGTAGGCGGCGGCCAGCGCGCAGGCGGTGGCCAGCGAGAAGTGCAGCCACGAATACATGCCGTGGGATCCATCGGGCTTGAAGATCACCATGACCCAGGTCGACAGGCCGGCGATGGCCGCGACCGCCCGTCTTGACTGGGCCAGCGGGGCCGCCACCGCCAGCGGCCAGGAGTAGTACCAGGGCAGGGCGGCCGGGACGAACAGCACCACGATCAGCATCGACCACGCGATCCCCGTCAGCGCCGCGCGGTCGTCGCGGCGGAACCGCCACCACAACAGCGGCAATGACACCGCGATGATCGCGATGCCGATGAACCGGGTGATGCGCAGCGTGGCGTAGAAGTCGACCGGAAAGAAGCCGCTGCCGAGGGCGTGGATCAGGTTGGCGACCGCGGTCGGCACGGTCAGCCAGTTGATGATCTTCACCGACCCGGCCAACGCGGTCAGCCAACCCAGCCCGACGCCGGCCGCCGCGGACAAGATGGCGAACACGACGGCGAATACCACCAGGGATATCGCGGTCGCCGCCAAAAACGCCGGCAGGGGGCGATACCCGCGCCGGTCGCACAGGTGTCGCATCCATACCCACACCAGGAAAGGCAACGAGATTCCGGCGGTGGCCTTGACCGCGATCGCCACCGTGATCAGCACGACGCCCAGGACGTGGCGGCCCTGGAAGCTGAGCGCGATCCCGGCGGCCATCAGGCCCACCATCAGCATCTCGTTGTGCACGCCGCCCATCAGGTGGATGAGCACGAGTGGGTTGAGAACGCAGATCCACAGCGCCAGTGCGCCGTTGGTGCCCAGTTGATGGGCGAGCCGGGGGGTGGCCCAGATCAGCAGCGCCAATCCGGGCAGCATGCACAGGCGCAGCAGCATCGTCCCGACGATGACGTGGTTGCCGACCAGCATCGTGATCAGCTTCGCGATCAGGATGAACGCCGGCCCGTAGGGCGCCGTGGTGATGGTCCAGATGGGACTTACGTTGTCCAGCAAGGCGTTTGGGTTTGCCACCGGACCGACCGCGTAGGGGTCGAAGCCGTCGCGCAGTAGCGCGCCCTGCGCCAGGTAGGAGTAGGTGTCGCGGCTGAAGACGGGCACCGACAACAGCAACGGCGCCAACCAGAAGCCGGTGGTCGCCCTCATGGTGAACTCGGTCGCGTTCCCGGCCAGCGCGCGCCGGCCCAGGCTCACCCACGCGATCAGCGTGAGGCCCACGCCCGTCCACAACACGATCGACGACAGCACCAGTCCGTGGCCGAAGCGCAGCCAGGACAGGTGCAGCGTTTCCAGCAGGGGGTCGTGCGGTTTGGTGCTGCCCGCTCCCAGCCCGCCCAGGGTAATCAGCACCGAGCCCAGGAAGCCGAGCTTCGCCGGTCGGGCCTCCGGTGTGGCGGAGAACGCGACGAGCCTTGAAACATATTGGGTCACAGACCGTTTGGTCGCTGACGAATCGGCGGCCGGGATATGTGTCGTGGAATCAAAGGGGGTCGTCATCGGCTTAGGCGGACCGATTCGTGGCCATCCTGGCCAGCTCGGCCAGCCCCGCCTTGGCCGGCGCGTTGATGGGCGCCGCCGCGAGCGTGGCCAGCGCCCGCTCGGTCAACGCCGCAATGCGTTGCTCCGCCGCGGCCAGCGCGCCCACCGACTCGATGACCTCGCGCAGTTCGCCCACCTGCGCGTCGGTCAACTCCGCGCCGATCGAACTGCGTAACCGGTTGGCCGCCAACGGGTCTGACTTGTCGGCCAGCTCCACCGCCTCGGCCAGCAGCACGGTCCGCTTGCCGGATCTCAGGTCGTCGCCGGACGGCTTGCCCGTCACCGCGGGGTCGCCGAACACTCCCAGCACGTCGTCGCGCAGCTGAAACGCCACGCCGAGGTCGGTCCCGAATTCTTTGAAGATCACCTGCACGTCGGGCCGGTCGGCGGCGGCCGCCACGCCGAGCTGCAGCGGTCGCGCCACGGTGTAGCAGGCCGTCTTGAAGGTGTCGACGTTCATCGCCGACGCGACCGACTCGGCGCCGCTGGCCTCGGCGACGATGTCGAGGTATTGCCCGCCCAGCACCTCGGTGCGGATGTCGGCCCACACGCGCTGGACGCGGCCGCGTGCCTCGGGCGGCAGCGCCAGCCCGACCACCTGGAAAACTATGTCGTCGGCCCAGGCCAGCGCGAGGTCCCCGAGCAGGATGGCCGCCGACGTCCCGAACCGCTCCGGTGAGCCTCGCCAGCGCCGGTCGCGGTGCAGCGCGGCGAAGCGGACGTGGGCGGTCGGCTTCCCGCGGCGGGTGGAGGAGTCGTCGATCACGTCGTCGTGCACCAGCGCGCAGGCGTGCAGCAGTTCGAGCGCGGAAAACAGCAGCAACACTTCGGGATCGGGATCCCCGGTTGCCACCGCCCGCCAGGCCCAATAGGCGAACGCGGGCCGCAGCCGCTTGCCCCCGTTGAGCACGAAGTCCTCGAGGGCGGCGATCAGAACGTCGTAGTCGGCGCCTTCCGAGCTTATGTACGCGGTCTGGGCGCGCCGGTCGTGCAGATACCGCCGAAGTTGCTCGGTGATGGCGCCGGTCAACTCGACGGTTGCCGCTGCTGCTGCGGCTTCTAGGCTCAACGCGGCGCCCCTTTCTGCTCGGCGTGCGTGTATTTCTTCCAGGGGCGACAGTGTATGTCGACTCCGGGGCCCAGTTGCTTCGACTGCCTCACTATTTCGCCCCTATGCTGGCGATCTGGGAAATAAGTCGCCTGATGGATCTGATGGATAGGAGCCGCGTGACCCTCAACACCATCGCGCTCGAGTTGGTGCCCCCCAACGTGGAAGACGGTAAGGAGCGGGCACTCGAGGACGCGCGAAAAGTGGTGCGGTACTCGGGCGAGTTCGGCCTCGAGGGCCGGATCCGGCACGTGATGATTCCCGGGATGATCGCGGAAGACGACGATCGGCCGGTCGCCATGAAGCCGAAGCTGGACGTGCTGGACTTCTGGTCGATCATCAAGCCGGAATTGCCGGGGTTCCAGGGCCTGTGCACCCAGGTGACCGCGTTCATGGACGAGGCCTCGCTGCGCCGGCGGCTGACCGATCTGTGCGCCGCCGGGATGGAGGGCGTGGTCTTCGTCGGCGTCCCGCGCACCATGAACGACGGTGAGGGCTCCGGCGTCGCGCCGACCGACGCCCTGTCGATCTATCGCGACCTGGTGACCAACCGCGGCGTGATCGTGATCCCCACCCGCGACGGCGAGCAAGGCCGGCTGAACTTCAAATGCGACCAGGGCGCGACGTACGGCATGACGCAACTGCTGTATTCCGACGCCATCGTGGGCTTCCTGACCGATTTCGCCAAGCACACCGATCACCGGCCCGAAATCCTGCTGTCCTTCGGCTTCGTGCCGAAGGTGGAGAGCCGCGTCGGCCTGATCAACTGGCTGATCCAGGACCCGGGCAACGCCGCGGTGGCCGGCGAGCAGGAGTTCGTCAAACGGTTGGCCGGCAGCGAACCGGACCAGAAGCGCCGGCTCATGGTTGACCTGTATCAGCGCGTGATCGACGGCGTCGCCGAGCTCGGCTTTCCGCTCAGCATCCATTTCGAGGCGACCTACGGGGTTTCTGGGCCCGCGTTCCAGACCTTCGCGGAGATGCTGGACTACTGGTCGCCCTAGCTGGGCGGCTGGTCGCGCGGTGCGGTGAGCCGCGGGGAGCGGTCGCGGCTCATCCAGGCCAGCAGCGCCACCACGCCGGCCACCGCGAAGGATGCGATGCCCAGCCACACGCCCGCGCCGGTGAAGTTACGGGTGTTGGGATCGGTGTAGCGAGCGTTGGCGGTCATGGTGGTCACCACGCCCGGTTTGAGCTTCCACGACACCACGTCGGGCTCGACGCGGTCGCCGTTGGTGGAGGTCACGACGCCGGGAAAGGCGACCGTCAGCTCGACGTCGGCGTCGTTGTCGGTCACCGACGTCAGGTCCGCCCGGCCCTCCATGATCACCAGGTTGCCATTCCGGCGCAGCGACAGATTTACGCCTTGGGCATCGGAGTTCATGTTCGCCAGCTGCGGCAGCTCGGCGAAGGTCAGATCGGAGAACACCGCCTGCGACCCCACGTAGCCGTCGCTGTCGTAGTTCGACACCGCCACTTTCTGTCCGAACGGCAGGTTATTGGTGTCGAGCTGCGGACCGGCGTCCTTCGGGGTCTTCGGTTTGGCCGCGGCGATGATCTCCCCGGACACCAGGTCGTCGGGCGAGACGGTGAGCGACGCCCGGACCCGCAGGCACCCGCTGGCCAGGGGCACGATCAGCAGCAGCATCGCGATGGCCAGCACGCGGCGCCGCCGGGGCGTGACTCCGCGGGCTCGAGCCGGGGTAGGGCTGGCGTGCACCAGGTCATCGTGCCAGATCCTTCTGCGCCGCTTCGGCGGGTCGTCCGGTGTGGCGTTCCGGCGGTGGCGCGCCGGGCCGCTGCAGCTACAGCGGAAGAGCGCGGCCCAGGATCGCGAATGCGCGTGGGTCCCCGGCGAAGTGGTAGCGACGGATGATGTCGGTGAAGCCAAGTCGCCGGTACAGGCGCCACGCGCGGTTGGCCTCTCCGTTGGTTTCCGGCGTGGAGAGCAGGACGTTCTTCTCGGCGCGCCCGGCGAGCAGCCGGCGGGCCAATGCCTCGCCGAGGCCGCGGCCTTGCGCGCGGGGGTGAATGTGCAGCTCCGTCAACTCGAAGTAGCTTCTCATCAGCTGGGCGATTTCCTGCGGTGGCAGGCCGCCGCGTTGCAAGCCCAGCACCACCTGCTGCTGCCACCACTGCCCGGGCGCCCCGGCGTAGCCGTAGGCCACGCCGAGCAGCGGCGCGTCGCTCAGTTCGGCGGCCGACGGGGGTTCGGCGCCGAGCCCCTCGGCCGCCTCGAGCTCTACGACGGCCACCCCCTGCCAGCCGTGTCGGCGGACGTGTTCGAGCCACATTGCGGCGCGCTGGTTCTCGGTGCCCCGCGGGTATCGCATCGCTTCGACGTACACCCCGAGGGCGTCAGACAGACGGCGCTCCATATCGTTCGGCGGCAGATCGATGAGGAATATCGCCAACTCGCGGTGTCCTCCTCATCGGGTGGCTTCATGTGTGAGTTCGGGCCCCGTGCCGCTGTCGCCATTATCCGACCCCCGCGGATCCGCGCGCCCAGCGGTCGTGGCTAGGAGCCTGCGGGGACCGGCGGCGCGCGCCGCTTCGCAAGCGGGTTGCAGCGCACCGTCGTTGCGGGGTGCAGCAGTGTGGAGACGTGGCCGGGATAGAATCGCTGCCGAAGCAGTGGTACGGCGCAGATTGACCTCGTATCATTTGTGATAGTTGCCTGACACCGGGCATCCGCGTGCTATCGATAGTTACGTGCCAAACTGTCGGCAAGGAGGGACGAATGCCACTCTCCGATCATGAACAGCGGATGCTCGATCAGATCGAGAGCGCCCTCTACGCCGAAGATCCCAAATTCGCGTCGAGCGTCCGTGGCGGAGGGTTGCGTGCACCGACCGCGCGGCGGCGCCTGCAAGGCGCGGCGTTGCTCGTCATCGGCTTGGCGATGCTGGTTTCCGGAGTGGCGTTCAAAGCCACGATGATCGGAAATTTCCCGATCCTCAGCGTCTTTGGTTTCATCGTGATGTTCGCCGCTGTGGTCTATGCGATCACCGGCCCGCGGTTGTCGGGCAGGCAGGACCGTTCCGGGTCGCCGCCCGGATCGTCGCGTCAGCGTCGGAACAAGGGCGGCGGCTCGTTCACCAGTCGTATGGAGGATCGGTTCCGCCGGCGCTTCGACCAGTAGCGGGACCGTCAGGCACACAGGGGCGTCATAAGGGGTGGCCGCGACGGCTGCCCCGTTTTTCATGCTCGAGTGAGCGGATGCGCCTCGTGCCTGCGCCGTGCGCGCAGGTTCGGCCTGATGGGTGGCCCTTGCGCTTTCCGACTCCGAATTGAGCCCAAACCGAGTCCCGCGCGCGCGATTCGTGCCCCACCGGGCCCCACCCACGAGCCCCACTGCGCCCCACTTGGCCGTTTCACGCCCCTGAGGTGCGCTTTTCTCACGTCGCGGTCGGGTGGCGCCCGGAGGTGGCGGGCCATCAAACGACACCGGGACCGTGCTTGGTGGCGGACACCCGGGAAAACTCGGCGACGACACCCCAATAATGGGGTGAAGTGGGGGATCGTGGGGTATGGTGGCCGAAGCGTTTGGGTGAGGCGAGAGCTGGGTCTCCACGGGAGGTGAGCTGGTGTTTCTCGGCACCTACACGCCCAAACTCGATGACAAAGGGCGGCTGACGTTGCCCGCCAAATTTCGCGACGCTCTGGCAGGGGGGTTGATGGTCACCAAGAGCCAAGACCACAGCCTCGCCGTCTACCCGCGGGCGGAATTCGAGCAGCTGGCGCGCCGGGCCAGCAAGACGTCGCGCAGCAACCCCGAAGCCCGAGCTTTCCTGCGCAATCTCGCCGCCGGCACCGACGAGCAGCATCCCGACGCGCAGGGCCGCATCACGTTGTCGGCCGACCACCGCCGTTACGCGAACCTGTCCAAGGACTGCGTGGTGATCGGGGCGGTCGACTACCTCGAGATCTGGGATGCGCAGGCCTGGCACGACTATCAGCAGACCCACGAAGAGAACTTCTCCGCGGCCAGCGATGAAGCACTCGGCGACATTATCTGAGGCGCATGCCCGTGCATCGTGGCCTCTGCCCGAACCGACCCTGGCGTACTTCCCCAACGCCAGGTTCGTACCTTCGGACAGGGACCCGGGTGCAAGGGCGGCCCGCGCCGTCCGGGGAGGCGTTGCGGTGGCTGAGAATTCACCTGATTTCGGGCATGTGCCCGTCCTGCTGCACCGCTGCGTCGAGCTGCTCACCCCCGCCCTGACGCGCCGCCACGCCGACGGGACCGGAGCGGTCCTCGTCGACGCCACGCTCGGCGCGGGTGGTCACGCGGAGCGGTTCCTCACCGAGCTGCCCGGCCTGCGGTTGATCGGACTCGACCGCGATCCCGGCGCTCTGGACATCGCGCGGGATCGACTGGCCCGGTTCGCCGACCGGGTCACCATGGTGCGCACGCGGTACGACGGCCTCGGCGAGGCGCTGGCCGAATGCGGCTATGCCGCAGCCGAATCGGTCGACGGAATGCTCTTCGACCTCGGCGTGTCCTCCATGCAGCTGGACCGCGCCGAACGGGGTTTCGCCTATGCCCAGGACGCGCCGCTGGACATGCGGATGGACCCGGCGTCGCCGCTGACCGCTGCCGACATCCTCAACACCTACGACCAGGCCGCGCTGGCGGACATCCTGCACCGCTACGGCGAGGAGCGGTTCGCCCGCCGCATCGCCGCGCAGATCGTTCGCCGGCGCGCCCGCGCCCCGTTCACCTCGACCGCGGAGTTGGTAGAGCTGCTGTACCAAGCGATTCCGGCGCCCGCGCGGCGCACCGGCGGGCATCCGGCCAAGCGCACCTTCCAGGCTCTGCGGATCGCCGTCAACGACGAGCTGACCTCGCTGCGCAACGCCCTTCCCGCCGCCCTGGATGCGTTGACGGGCGGCGGGCGCATCGTGGTGATGGCCTACCAATCGCTGGAGGACCGGATCGTCAAGCGCGCGTTCGCCGACGCGGTCGCGTCGCGGACGCCGGTGGATCTTCCTTTCGAGCTTCCCGGCCACGAGCCGCGATTCGGGGCGTTGACGCGCGGCGCGGAACGCGCGGACGTGGCCGAGGTCGAACGCAATCCCCGCAGCGCCGCAGTGCGATTACGGGCGCTGCAACGGCTGGGGCCGACCGTGGAATCACCGCAGGCTAGCGGGAAAGGCGACTCATGAAGGTAAAGCGCGAGACGCCCAAGCGCCGCGGCGGCGGTGACCGTCGGGGCGGACGCGACGGCTCGGCCCGCAAGGGCAGGCGCGCCGCGGCCGACTCGGCGTCGTCGCGCCGCACGCGGCCCGGGACCACCCCGGGCGACACCCGTGAGAGCCGGTCGCACAACTCCGGGCCGCAAACCAGCCCGATCGCCCGGCCGGTCGAGCGGTCGGGCCGGCCCAAAAATGCGAGCCAGGCCAAGGCGCGGGCCAAGGCGCGGAAAGCCAAGGCGCCCAAGGTCGTCCGGCCCCGTCTGACCGAGCGGCTGGCCACCCGGCTGGCGTCGATTGACCTGCGGCCGCGGACCCTGGCGAGCAAGGTCCCCTTCGTCGTGCTGATCATCGGTGCTCTCGGTCTGGGGCTGGGCCTGACGCTGTGGTTGTCCACCGCCTCCGCCGAGCGTTCCTATCAGTTGAGCCACGCCCGCGAGAAGAACCGCATGTTGCAGCAGCAGAAGGAGTCGCTGGAACGCGATGTGCGCGAGGCGGAGTCCGCGCCGGCGCTGGCCGAAGCGGCCCGCAAGCAGGGCATGATCCCGACGCGCGACACCGCACACCTGGTCCAGGATCCGATCGGTAACTGGGTGGTCGTCGGCAGCCCGAAGCCGGCCGACGGCGTGCCGCCGCCGCCGCTGAACGCCAAGCTTCCCGACGCGGCTCCGCCGGCGCCCCCGAGACCACCGGCGCCTCCGCCGGAGGTCCCTGTTCGGGTCGAACCCGGCGCCGGTGGCCCACCCGCTGCGGCCAGGCCCGGACCGGAGGCGTTGTTGCGCGCCCCGGATGGCTCGTCGACCGTGGGCGGCCAGCACCTGCCCGCGCAGGTCCCTTCGCAGGCCCTGGCCCCGCTGCCGGGGATGCCCGGCGGCCCGGCCACCGGGCACTTCCAGGGCGTGCCGCCCACGCCGGGACTGCCGACTCCGGCGGGATCTGCGCAGGCCCCCGTGCCCGCCGAAGTCCCAATTCCCATGGGCGGGCGGCCGATCCCGGCTCCCGCCACGGTGTCCGCTCCCGCGCCGCTGCCTGCGGAGGTGCCGGTCCCGGTGCGGCCGGGGACGGCGGCCCAAGCCCCGCAAGCTCCCCAAGCCGGGGTCCCCGTCCTCCCCGGGGCCACGCCGCCGCAGCCGGCCGTGCCGGCTAACGGCGAACAGTTCGGGCCCCTCACCGCTGCGACGCCGGATGCCCCCCGATGAGCCGCGGCGAAGCCGGGCGGACGCACCGGTCGCAGTCGGTGCGATCGACGCGCGGTCCCCGTAAACCCCAGGACCCCAAGGGCATCCGGCAACCGAAGAAGCTAAAAAAAGCCAAGCGAACCCGCCCGGCCGAAGCGATGGCGGTCGGTCACTCGGCACGCGAGCGGCGCACCCGCCAGATCGTGGACGTGGGGTCGCGCGGCGCGTCGTTCGTCCTCCGGCACCGGGCCGGCAACGCGGTGATCCTGGTGCTGATGGCGGTGGCGGCGGCGCAGCTGTTCGCCCTGCAGGTCACCAACGCCCCGAAGCTGCGCGCCCAGGCGGCCGGACAACTCAAGGTCACCGACGTCGAAAAGGCGGTCCGCGGCAGCATCGTGGACCGCAACAACGAACAACTGGCGTTCACCATCGAGTCGCGCGCGCTGACGTTCCAGCCCAAGCGGATCCAGCAGCAATTGGAGGAGGCGAAAAAGAGGAACTCCGCCGCCCCCGATCCGCAGGAGCGGTTGCGGGACATCGCCAAGGAGGTCTCCACCCGGCTGAACAACAAGCCGGACTTTCAGAGCGTGCTGAAGAAGCTGAAAAGCAACGACAATTTCGTCTACCTGGCGCGCGCCGTGGACCCCGCCGTCGCCGGCGCGATCTCGGAGAAGTTTCCCGAGGTCGGCTCCGAACGCCAGGATCTGCGCCAGTATCCGGGCGGATCGCTGGCGGCCAACATCGTCGGCGGCATCGATTGGGACGGCCACGGGCTGCTCGGGCTGGAGGATTCCCTGGATTCCGCGCTGTCGGGAACCGACGGCTCGGTCACCTATGACCGCGGATCCGACGGCGTCGTCATCCCCGGCAGCTACCGAAACCGGCACCGGGCGGTCAACGGCTCGACCGTGCAGCTGACCCTCGACGACGACATCCAGTTCTACGTCCAGCAACAGGTCCAGCAGGCAAAGGATTTGTCCGGGGCGCGCAATGTTTCGGCCGTCGTGCTGGATTCCAAGACCGGCGAGGTGCTGGCCATGGCCAACGACAATACCTTCGACCCGTCCCAGGACATCGGGCGTCAGGGCGACCGGCAACTGGGCAACCTGGCGGTGTCCTCGCCCTTCGAGCCGGGATCCGTGAACAAGGTGATCACCGCGTCCTCGGTCATCGAATACGGCCTGTCCAATCCCGACGAGGTGTTGCACGTCCCCGGCTCGATCCAGATGGGCGGCGTCGGCATTCATGACGCCTGGGATCACGGCGTGATGCCGTACACCACCACCGGCGTATTCGGGAAGTCGTCGAACGTCGGCACCCTGATGCTGGCGCAGCGCGTCGGCCCGGAACGCTTCTCTGACATGGTCCGCAAGTTCGGGCTCGGGCAGCGCACCAACGTCGGGCTGCCCGGTGAGAGCGCCGGGCTGGTGCCGCCCATCGACCAGTGGTCGGGCAGCACCTTCTCGAACCTTCCCATCGGCCAAGGGCTTTCGATGACCCTGCTGCAGATGACCGACATGTACCAGACCATCGCCAACGACGGGCTGCGGGTACCGCCGCGGATCATCAAGGCCACCATCGCGCCCGACGGGACCCGGACCGAAGAACCGCACCCGGAGGGCGTCCGGGTGGTGTCACCGCAGACCGCGCAGACCGTGCGAGGCATGCTGCGCGCCGTCGTGCAGCGTGACCCGATGGGCTACCAGCAGGGCACCGGGCCGGCGGCCGCGGTGTCCGGCTATCAGATAGCCGGCAAGACGGGCACCGCCCAGCAGATCAACCCCGGCTGCGGCTGCTACTTCGACGACGTCTACTGGATCACCTTCGCCGGCATGGCCACCGTCGACAATCCCCGCTACGTCATCGGCATCATGATGGACAACCCGCAGCGCAACGCCGACGGCACGCCCGGGCACTCGGCGGCCCCGCTGTTCCACAACATCGCGGGCTGGCTGATGCAGCGCGAGAACGTGCCGCTGTCACCGGATCCGGGACCGCCGCTGACGCTGCAGGCCACGTAAGGCCGCGACTGCGGCTGGGCGTTGATTGTGCGGTGACGGCGTTGGGCGTGCGCTCGGGGCGGAAGCCCGTATCACGCCGACAGCGCACTCTGAAAGCCTTCAACACACTCGAGACGACGTGCTCCCGGGCGGGCCTTTCCGTGTGCGCTGGGGGCCTTGAGAGTGCGTCTAGGACCAAAAATCGCCGAAATCTGCGCCGTCAGCACACACAAAACGCCCTCAGCACACACCCGACGCGACTTGCTCCCTGGGGCGTCCTTTGAGTGTGCGCCAGCGGCTTTGAGAGTGCATCTAGGGTCGAAAATCGCCGAAATCTGCGCCCTCGGCTCACACTGAACGCCCTCAGCACACACAGTGCGCCCTCAGCTCACACTGAACGCCCTCAGCTCACACTGAACGCCCTCAGCGCACACTGAAAGCCCTCAAGGCACACTCAACGGACGAGCCCACCTCGTTGGCCGGCACTCCTCGGTAGGGTGTCATGGCCGATCATGAGGATCACGCGTGGACGGAGGTGTGAACGACAGGTGGTCTCGTCGTCCTCTGGTTTGCGCCCCAGCGCCGGCTCGGGAGTCCGGGTACCCGAGCTGGCGGCCCAGGTCGGCGCGGTGATGGCCGACGGCGTGGCCGTGCCCGACGTGCCGGTCACGGGCGTGACGCTGCGCGCTCAGGACGTGCTGCCCGGTGACCTGTTCGCCGCGCTGCCCGGCTCGACGACGCACGGCGCCCGGTATGCCGGCGATGCGATCGAGGGGGGTGCCGTCGCGGTGCTCACCGACGCCGCCGGGGTCGCCGAGATGGGCGACACCGCCGCGACCGTGCCCACCCTGGTGCACCCCGCGCCGCGCGCCGTGCTCGGCGGCTTGGCCGCCACGGTGTACGGGAAGCCGTCCGAGAAGATCACGGTCATCGGGATCACCGGGACGTCGGGCAAGACCACCACGACCTATCTGGTCGAGTCCGGTCTGCGCGCCGGCGGGCGCACGGCCGGACTCATCGGCACCATCGGCATCCGCATCGACGGCGCCGACATCCCCAGCGCGCTGACCACTCCGGAGGCTCCCGCGCTACAGGCGATGCTCGCGGCGATGGCCGAACGCGGAGTGGACACCGTGGTCATGGAGGTGTCCAGCCACGCGTTGGCCCTGGGCCGGGTGGACGGCACCGGATTCGCGGTGGGCGCCTTCACCAACCTGTCCCGCGACCACCTCGACTTCCACCCCACCATGGCCGACTACTTCGAGGCCAAGGCGGCGCTGTTCGACCCCGATTCGCCGCTGCGCGCGCGGGCAGCCATCGTGTGCATCGACGACGACGCCGGGCGCGCGATGGCCGCCCGAGCCGGTGATGCGATCACCGTCAGCGCCACCGGCGAACCCGCCGACTGGCGCGCTGTGGACGTGGCGCCGATGGGCGCGGGGGGACAAGAGTTCACCGTCGTGGACCCCGCCGGCGTGCACCACCGGATCGGCATCCGGCTACCGGGCCACTACAACGTCGCCAATGCCCTTGTCGCGCTGGCGATTCTGGACGCGGTGGGGATATCCCCGGAGCAGGCCACGCCGGGGATACTGCGAACCCGCGTCCCCGGGCGGCTGGAAGAGATCGACCGCGGCCAGGGTTTCCTCGCGCTGGTCGACTACGCCCACAAGCCGGGCGCGTTGCGGGCGGTGCTGACCGCCCTGGCGCGTCCGGGGCGCCGGCTGGCGGTGGTATTCGGCGCCGGTGGTGAGCGAGACCCCGGCAAGCGCGCGCCGATGGGCGGGATCGCCGCCGAGCTGGCCGATTTGGTCGTCGTCACCGACGACAACCCGCGCGGTGAGGATCCCGCGGCCATCCGGCGCGAGATCCTGGCCGGGGCCGCCGCGGGCGGTGGTCGGGTCCAGCTCGTCGAGATCGCCGACCGCCGGGCCGCGATCGAACACGCGGTGGCCTGGGCCGGCCCCGGGGACGTGGTGCTGGTCGCGGGCAAAGGCCACGAGACCGGGCAGCGGGGGGCGGGGGAGATCCGCCCGTTCGACGACCGGGTGGAGCTGGCTCGCGCATTGAAGGCGCTAAGGACTCCGCGGTGATCGACCTGACCGTCGCCCAAATCGCCGAAATCGTCGGCGGCACACTGGCCGACATCACTCCCGAGGCCGCCGCGGAACTGCGCGTCACAGGCACCGTCGAGTTCGACTCGCGGGCCGTCGGCCCGGGCGGGCTGTTCCTGGCCCTGCCGGGAGCCCGCTCCGACGGCCACGACCACGCGGGCTCGGCGATAGCGGCCGGCGCGGTCGCCGTGCTCGCGGCGCGGCCGGTCGGGGTCCCCGCCGTAGTGGTCGAGCCCCGAGCGCGCCCGGCCGGGAGCGGGCTGGCCGGGGTGCTCGAGCACGACGCCGACGGCTCCGGCGCGGCGGTCCTGGCCGCGCTGGCCACGCTGGCCAAGGCGGTGGCGGCCGAACTGGTGGCGGGCGGGCTGAGGATCATCGGGATCACCGGCTCGTCGGGAAAGACCTCGACCAAGGATCTGGTGGCCGCCGTGCTCGCGCCCCTCGGTGAGGTGGTGGCCCCGCCCGGTTCCTTCAACAACGAGCTGGGCCACCCGTGGACGGTGCTGCGCGCGACGCGGCGCACCGACTACCTAATTCTCGAGATGTCGGCACGCCATCCCGGCAACATCGCCGCACTGGCCGAGATCGCACCGCCGGCGATCGGTGTGGTCCTCAACGTCGGCACCGCCCACCTGGGCGAATTCGGCTCCCGGGAAGCCATCGCACGAACCAAAGCCGAACTGCCACAAGCTGTTCCGTCATCCGGCATCGTCATCCTCAACGTCGACGACCCGGCCGTGGCGGCGATGGCCGGGGTCGCCACGGCCCGGGTGGTCCGGGTCAGCCGTACCGACTCTGGGGGCGGAGAAAACCCAGACGTGTGGGCCGATGGAGTGTCGCTGGACGAACTGGCCCGGCCGCGCTTTACCCTGCACGCGATGGACGTGCGCGGTCCCGTTCAAGCCGACGTGCGGCTCAGCGTTTTCGGCGACCATCAGGTCACCAACGCGCTGTGCGCCGGCGCGGTCGCGCTGCAATGCGGCGCCGGCGTCGACCAGGTGGCGGCCGCGCTGGCCGGGGCGGGGCCGGTGTCGCGCCATCGCATGCAGGTGACCACCCGCGCCGACGGCGTCACGGTGATCGATGACGCGTACAACGCCAACCCCGACTCGATGCGGGCCGGGCTGCAGGCGTTGGCCTGGATCGCCCACGGCGGGGCCCAGCGCGGCTCGAGCCCCCGGCGCAGCTGGGCGGTGCTGGGCGAGATGGCCGAGCTCGGCGAGGACGCGATAACCGAGCACGATCGCATCGGCCGGCTCGCGGTGCGCTTAGATGTGTCTCGACTCGTTGTCGTGGGAACCGGGAGGTCGATGAGCGCCATGCACCACGGGGCCGTCATGGAGGGCTCATGGGGCGCTTCCGGAGATAGAGGGGCCGTCAGCGTGCCCGACGGCGACGCCGCCCTGGCCTTGTTGCGCGCGGAGCTGCGGCCCGGCGACGTGATCCTGGTCAAGGCGTCCAACGCCGCCGGCCTCGGGGCGCTTGCCGAGAAAATGGCCGCGGAGGGCCCAGCCGACTCCGACAGTGGGGCGCGCCCGTGAGACAGATCCTCATCGCGGTCGCCATCGCGCTGACCGTGTCCATCCTGCTGACCCCGGCGCTGATCCGGCTGTTCACCAAGCAGGGGTTCGGGCACCAGATCCGCGAGGACGGCCCGCCGACCCACCACACGAAACGCGGCACGCCGTCGATGGGCGGTGTGGCGATCCTGGCCGGCATCTGGGCGGGTTACCTGGGCACCCACCTGGCGGGACTGGCGTTCGACGGCGAGGGCATTTCCGCGTCGGGTCTGCTGGTGCTGGGACTGGCCACCGTGCTGGGCGCCGTCGGGTTCCTCGACGACCTGATCAAGATCCGCAGGGCGCGCAACCTCGGGCTGAACAAGACGGCCAAGACGGTCGGCCAGCTCGTCGCCGCGGTGCTGTTCGGGGTGCTGGTTCTGCAGTTCCGCAACGCCAACGGCCTGACCCCGGCCAGCGCGAACCTGTCCTACGTGCGTGAAATCGCCACTGTCACACTGGCTCCCGGGCTGTTCGTGCTGTTTTGCGTGGTCGTCGTCAGCGCCTGGTCCAACGCGGTCAATTTCACCGACGGCCTCGACGGGCTGGCCGCCGGTTGCATGGCGATGGTCACCGCCGCCTACGTGTTGATCACCTTCTGGCAGTACCGCAACGCGTGCGTCACCGCGCCGGGGCTGGGCTGTTACAACGTGCGCGATCCGCTGGACCTGGCGCTCATCGCGGCCGCCACCGCCGGAGCCTGCATCGGCTTTCTGTGGTGGAATGCCGCGCCGGCCAAGATCTTCATGGGCGACACCGGCTCGCTGGCCCTGGGCGGCATCATCGCGGGCCTCTCGGTCACCAGCCGCACCGAGATCCTGGCCGTCGTGCTGGGTTCGCTGTTCGTCGCGGAAGTCACCTCCGTTGTGCTGCAGATCGTGGCCTTTCGCACCACCGGGCGCCGGGTGTTCCGGATGGCGCCCTTCCACCACCATTTCGAACTGGTCGGCTGGGCCGAAACCACGGTGATCATCCGCTTCTGGCTGCTCACCGCGATCACCTGCGGCCTGGGCGTGGCCCTGTTCTACGGTGAGTGGCTGGCCACGATCGGCGCCTGATGAGCGGACTCGACCCTTTGATGGCGGGCGCGCCCGTGCTGGTGGCCGGCGGCGGCGTGACCGGCAAGGCGGTGCTGGCGGCCCTGATCCGATTCGGTGCGGCAGCGACCCTGTGCGACGACGACCCGGCCACGCTGGGCCGGTACGCCGACAGCGGGGTGGCGACCGCGACGACGTCGACGGCCGCGCGGCGGGTCTCCGACTACGCCCTGGTGGTCACCAGTCCCGGCTTCTCGCCGTCCACGCCGCTGCTGGCCGCCGCCGCGGCGGCGGGCGTGCCCATCTGGGGTGACGTGGAACTGGCCTGGCGGCTCGACGCGGCGGGCCACTACGGGCCGCCGCGGCGCTGGTTGGTGGTCACCGGGACGAACGGCAAGACCACGACGACGTCGATGCTGCACGCCATGCTGGTCGCCGGGGGGAAAAGCAGCGTGCTGTGCGGCAACATCGGCAGCCCGGTGCTCGACGTGCTGGATCAACCGGCCGACCTGCTGGCCGTCGAGCTGTCCAGCTTCCAGCTGCACCGGGCGCCCTCCCTGCGGCCCGAGGCGGGCGTCGTCCTCAACATCGCCGAGGACCACCTGGACTGGCATTCCACGATGGCGGAATACATCGCGGCGAAGGCCAGGGTGCTGGGTGGCCGGGTGGCGGTGGTCGGGCTGGACGACAGCCGGGCCGCGGCGTTGCTGGACACCGCGGCCGCGCCGGTCCGGGTCGGCTTCCGGGTCGGTGCGCCTGCCGCGGGTGAACTGGGCGTGCGCGACGGGCTGCTGGTCGACCGCGCCTTCGCCGACGACCTGGCGCTCTTGCCGGCCGAATCGATACCGGTGCCCGGCCCGGTCGGGGTGCTCGACGCCCTGGCCGCGGCGGCCCTGGCCCGCAGCGTCGGCGTGTCCGCCGAAGCGATCGGGGCCGCCATCACAACATTCCGGGTGGGCCGGCATCGGGCCGAAGTCGTGGCCGTTGCCGACGGGATCACCTACGTCGACGACTCCAAGGCCACCAACCCGCACGCCGCCGAGGCCTCGGCGCTCGCCTATCCGCGCGTGGTGTGGCTGGCCGGCGGTTTGCTGAAGGGCGCATCCGTCGACGCCGAGGTCGCCAGGATCGCGTCCCGGCTGGTCGGCGCGGTGCTCATCGGGCGGGATCGCGCGGAGGTTGCAGAGGCGTTATCGCGACACGCGCCGGATGTCCCCGTCGTCCAGGTTGTGACAGGCGAGGATGCTGATATGGATGCGACTGCTGTGGTTTCTGGTACTGATGTGACAGAAGTGAGACAGTCGGACGGCGACCTCGGTGCTCGCGTCATGACCGCGGCGGTGGCCGCGGCCCGAGACCTCGCGAAGCCCGGCGACACGGTGCTGCTGGCACCGGCCGGCGCGTCGTTCGACCAGTTCGCCGGCTACGCCGCCCGCGGCGACGCGTTCGCCGCCGCCGTGCGCGCGGCGATCCGGTAGGCGGGCGTGGGTAACGCACTGACCCGGCGGCTGCGCCGGGGCAAAGGAAGCACAGAGACCGCCATGCCCGATCTGGACGAGGCGGCCGAGGCGTCGGACGCCAGGAACGCCGACGCCGCGACGGACGCTTTCGAAACTGCCGACCCCTCGGAGGGCAAGGCCCCGGCGGGCGCAAAAGCTGCAAAAGCCAGGGTCCCGGGCCTGCCGGCCGGCCTGCGCGGCCGGTTCGGGGCCTGGCTGGGCCGACCCATGACGTCGTTTCACCTGATCATCGCCGTCACCGGGCTGCTGACGACGCTCGGTCTGATCATGGTGCTGTCCGCGTCGGGCGTGCGCTCCTACGGCGCCGACGGGTCGGCGTGGGTGATCTTCGGCAAGCAGGTCCTGTGGACGGTCATCGGGCTGGTCGCGGCCTACCTCGCGATGCGCGTGTCGGTGCGGTTCATCCGGCGCGTCGCGTTCACCGGCTACCTCGTCACCATCATCTTGCTGGTGCTGGTGCTCGTTCCCGGCATCGGCAACCTGGCCAACGGCTCGCGTAAGTGGTTCGTGATCGCGGGCTTCTCGATGCAGCCCTCCGAGTTGGCAAAGATCGCGTTCGCCATCTGGGGTGCGCACCTGCTGGCGGCCCGGCGAATGGAGCGGGCGTCGTTGCGCGAGATGCTGATCCCGCTGGTCCCGGCCGCGGTCATCGCGCTGGCGCTGATCGTGGCCCAACCCGACCTGGGACAGACGGTGTCGCTGGGCATCATCCTGCTGGCCCTGCTGTGGTACGCCGGGCTGCCGCTGCGCGTCTTCGTCACCTCGCTGGTGGCGGTCTTCGTCGCAGGCGCGATCCTGGCGATGTCCGCGGGATACCGCTCCGACCGGGTGCGGTCCTGGATCAACCCCGAGAACGACCCCCAGGACACCGGCTACCAGGCCCGGCAGGCCAAGTTCGCGCTCGCCCACGGCGGCATCTTCGGTGACGGCCTCGGCCAGGGCACCGCCAAGTGGAACTACCTGCCCAACGCCCACAACGACTTCATCTTCGCGATCATCGGCGAGGAACTGGGCTTCGTCGGCGCGTTCGGGCTGCTGGCGCTCTTCGGGCTGTTCGCCTACACCGGGATGCGGATCGCGCGCCGCTCGGCCGACCCGTTCCTGCGGCTGCTGACCGCCACCACGACCATGTGGATCCTCGGGCAGGCGTTCATCAACATCGGCTACGTGATCGGCGTACTGCCGGTGACCGGCCTGCAGCTGCCGCTCATCTCTGCCGGCGGAACATCCACGGCCGCAACGCTTTTCATGATCGGGATCATGACCAACGCGGCCCGGCACGAACCGGAGGCGGTGGCCGCGCTGCGGGCCGGGCGCGAAGACAAGGTGAACCGGCTGCTGCGGCTGCCGCCGCCCCAGCCGTACGTGCCCAGCCGCATCGAGGCGTTCCGCGATCGCAAGCAGGTGGGCCCATCAGCGGCCGGGAAGGGCCCCAAGGCGCCACCGCGGAAGGCGCCCCGCAAACCGGACACGCCGCTGCGGCCCGCCGCCGGCCGAAAGGCTGCCCGGTCGGCCCGCCAGTCTGGGGGCAACGCCCGCGCGCGGGGAGGGCATCATGGATCTGGCCAGCGGTACGCCGGCCAGCGTCCGACACGGCGGGCTCGCGCAATGGAAGGTCAGCGTTACGGGTGAACGGCACGATCAAACAGCCGGCCGGCGGGCTGGGGGCAAGCCCCTCGCCCGCCGGTGCCGCATCATCGGCTCTTGATTCGTTGTCGGTGGTGCTCGCCGGCGGGGGGACGGCCGGCCATGTGGAGCCCGCCATGGCCGTCGCCGACGCGCTCAGCGCCCTGGATCCGCGGGTCAGGATCACCGCGTTGGGCACCCGACGCGGGCTCGAGACCCGGTTGGTGCCCGAGCGGGGCTATCACCTCGAGCTGATCACGCCGGTCCCGCTGCCGCGAAAGCCCAGCGGTGACCTGGCACGGCTGCCGCCGCGGGTGTGGCGCGCCGTCCGGGAGGCTCGCGCGGTGCTCGACGCCGTCGATGCCGACGTGGTGATCGGTTTCGGCGGGTATGTGGCGGTGCCCGCGTACCTCGCCGCCCGCGGCATGCCGGGCGTGTTCGGTCGCAGGCGCCGCGTCCCGGTGGTGATCCACGAAGCCAACGCGCGCGCCGGGCTGGCCAACCGCGTGGGCGCCCGCAGCGCCGCACGGGTGCTGTCGGCGGTGCCGGATTGCGGCCTGCCGCGCGCCGAGGTGGTCGGGGTACCGGTCCGGGCCGCCATCACCGCGCTCGACCGCACGGCGTTGCGCGCCGAGGCGCGCAGGCACTTCGGCTTCGCCGACGACGCGCGGGTGCTGCTGGTGTTCGGCGGCTCGCAGGGCGCGGTCTCCCTCAACCGGGCCGTCTCCGGCGCCGCCGCCGGCCTCGCCGCGGCGGGAGTGGCCGTGCTGCACGCGCACGGACCCAAGAACACCCTCGAGCTGCGCGCGCCCCAGCCGGGCGACCCGCCGTACGTGGCGGTGCCCTACCTGGACCGGATGGACCTGGCCTACGCCGCCGCCGATCTGGTCATCTGCCGGTCCGGGGCGATGACGGTCGCCGAAGTCTCGGCCGTCGGCCTGCCGGCCATCTACGTGCCGCTGCCGATCGGCAACGGAGAGCAGCGGCTCAACGCGTTGCCGGTGGTCAACGCCGGGGGCGGCATAGTCGTCGCCGACGCCGCCCTGACGCCGGCCGTGGTCGCCCGCGAGGTGGCCGCGCTGCTCACCGACCCGCCGCGGTTGGCGGCGATGACGACGGCCGCCGCGCGGGTGGGACACCCGGATGCCGCGCGCCAAGTGGCCCAGGCGGCGCTGGACATCGCCCGATTGGCATCCCGGAGACGACGGTGAGTGCCGAGCAACTGCCGCCCGAGCTGCGCCGCGTGCACATGGTGGGCATCGGGGGAGCCGGCATGTCGGGGATCGCCCGCATCCTGCTGGACCGGGGCGGGCTGGTTTCCGGGTCCGACGCCAAGGAGTCGCGCGGCTTGCACGCCCTGCGGGCCCGGGGCGCGGAGATCCGCGTCGGCCACGACGCGTCGTCGCTGGACCTGTTGCCCGGCGGCCTCACGGCGGTCATCACCACCCACGCGGCGATCCCGAAGACGAATCCCGAGCTCGTCGAGGCGCGCCGGCGCGGCATTCCCGTGCTGTTGCGGCCGGCCGTGCTGGCCAAGCTCATGGCCGGGCGCACCACGCTGATGGTGACCGGCACGCACGGCAAGACGACGACGACGTCGATGCTGATCGTGGCCCTGCAGCACTGCGGGCGCGACCCGTCGTTCGCGGTCGGTGGGGAACTCGGCGAGGCCGGCACCAACGCCCACCACGGCAGCGGCGACTGTTTCGTCGCCGAGGCCGACGAAAGCGACGGCTCGCTGCTGGAATACACGCCCGACGTCGCGCTGGTCACCAACGTCGAAACCGATCACCTGGACTTCTACGGCAGCGCCGACGCGTACGTCGGCGTGTTCGACGCGTTCGTGGAGCGGCTTGCCCCCGGGGGAGCGCTCGTCGTGTGCACCGATGACCCGGGGGCGGCGGCGCTGGCCGAACGCACCGCCGCACTGGGAATCCGGGTGCTGCGCTATGGCTCCGCCGACCGGCCGGGCGAACCGTTGGCGGCCAGGCTGGTGTCCTGGGAGCAGCAGGGCACCGAGGCGGTCGCGCACATCCAGCTGGCCTCGGAACCGGTCCCAGAAGAGCATCCGCGCGTGATGCGGCTGTCGGTGCCCGGACGGCACATGGCGCTCAATGCGCTGGGCGCGTTGCTGGCGGCGACCGAGATCGGTGCCTCGGCCGACGATGTGCTCGACGGGCTGGCCGGATTCGAGGGCGTGCGACGGCGGTTCGAACTGGTCGGGACCTCGGGAACTGGCCAGGAATCGGTTCGGGTGTTCGACGACTACGCCCACCATCCCACGGAGATCGGCGCCACCCTGGCGGCGGTTCGCACGGTCCTCGAGCAGAGCGGCAGCGGTCTCGGTGGCCGTTGCATCGTGGTGTTTCAGCCCCACTTGTATTCGCGTACAAAGGCTTTCGCCGCCGAATTCGGTCGCGCGCTCGACGCCGCCGACGAGGTGTTCGTCCTCGACGTCTACGGCGCACGCGAACAACCGCTCACCGGCGTCAGCGGGGCCAGCGTCGCCGAGCACGTCAGCGTGCCGGTGCGCTACCTCCCGGATTTCTCCGCGGTCGCCGAGGAGGTCGCCGCGGCCGCCGGTCCCGGCGACGTCGTCGTCACGATGGGTGCGGGCGACGTGACCCTGCTGGGTCCGGAAATCGTGACCGCGCTGCGGGTGCGCGCCAACCGCAGCGCGCCGGGCAGGCCGGGGATCCCACGATGACCGAGCCGAACGAGGCTGCCCCGGCCGATCCGGGGGCCGACTCCTCCGACAGCGTGATCACCGAACCGCTCGTGGTGGCGGCGCAGGACTGTCCGGCGCAGGAGGATCAGGCCGAATTCGAAGGGCCACGCCGACGGGCCCGCCGTGAACGGGCCGAGCGCCGCGCCGCGCAGGCGCGCGCCCGAGCCATCGAGGACGCCCGCCGCGAGGCCAAACGCCAGGCCGGCGGGCATATCGTCAGCCCACCCAAAAGCCCCGCCCGCGGCGTCGTCCGAGGCCTGAAAATGCTGCTCGTCAGCGTGGTGGTGGCCGTCGTCGGGGTCGGGCTCGGGCTGGTGCTGTATTTCACCCCCGCGATGTCGGCGCGCGACATCGTCGTCACCGGCACCGGAACGGTGACGCGCGAGGAGGTCCTGGATGCTGCGCGGGTGCGGCCGGGAACGCCGCTCCTGCAGATCAACACCAACCAGGTCGCCGAGCGGGTGGCGGCGATTCGGCGGGTGGCCAGCGCGCGCGTGCAGCGGCAATATCCGTCGGCCCTGCGCATCACCATCGTCGAGCGGGTTCCGTTGGTAGTGAAGGATTTTCCGGACGGTCCACACCTGTTCGACCGCGATGGCGTCGACTTCGCGACCGCGCCGCCGCCTCCGGCGTTGCCCTACATCGATGTCGCCGACCCCGGACCCGGCGACCCGGCGACCAAGGCCGCGCTGCAGGTGCTGATCGCGCTGCGCCCCGAGGTGGCGGGCCAGGTGGGGCGGATTGCGGCCCCGTCGGTCGCCTCGATCACGCTGACGCTCAACGACGGGCGGGTGGTGATCTGGGGGACCACCGACCGCACCGAGGAGAAGGCCGAGAAGCTGGCCGCGCTGTTGACGCAGCCCGGGCGGACCTACGACGTGTCCAGCCCCGATCTGCCGACCGTGAAGTAGCCGCGCAGCTCGCGCGCGAAAAGTAACGCCACAAAAATTTGCGTGCCGCGCGTCGGCGCGCCTGCGGGATTAGCGCCCGTCAGACCCATACCGTTCTGTTTGCGCGGAACTACTTGACATAACTCTAAGCCTATGGTTGAGGTTGAGGGTTTGCCAAGCGGACACACCGAGTCCCACCAGGGAGGAAGAAGAATGATGACCCCCCCGCACAATTACTTGGCCGTCATCAAGGTTGTGGGTATCGGTGGCGGCGGCGTCAACGCCGTCAACCGGATGATCGAGCAGGGCCTCAAGGGCGTGGAGTTCATCGCCATCAACACCGACGCGCAGGCGCTGTTGATGAGCGACGCCGATGTCAAGCTCGACGTCGGCCGCGACTCCACTCGCGGACTGGGCGCCGGCGCCGACCCGGAGGTCGGGCGCAGGGCCGCCGACGATGCCAAAGACGAGATCGAAGAACTGCTGCGCGGCGCGGACATGGTGTTCGTCACCGCCGGCGAAGGCGGCGGGACCGGCACGGGCGGGGCACCCGTCGTGGCCAGCATCGCCCGCAAGCTGGGCGCGTTGACCGTCGGCGTGGTCACCCGGCCGTTCTCCTTCGAGGGCAAACGGCGCGGCAATCAGGCCGAAACCGGCATCGCCTCGCTGCGGGAGAGTTGCGACACCCTCATCGTGATCCCCAACGACCGGCTGCTGCAGATGGGCGACGCCGCGGTATCGCTGATGGACGCGTTCCGCAGCGCCGACGAGGTGCTGCTCAACGGCGTGCAGGGCATCACCGACCTGATCACCACGCCGGGCCTGATCAACGTCGACTTCGCCGACGTCAAGGGCATCATGTCCGGCGCCGGCACCGCGTTGATGGGCATCGGCTCGGCGCGCGGCGAGGGCCGGTCGCTCAAGGCCGCCGAGATCGCGATCAACTCGCCGCTGCTGGAGGCGTCGATGGAGGGCGCCCAGGGCGTGCTGATGTCGATCGCCGGCGGCAGCGACCTGGGCCTGTTCGAGATCAACGAGGCGGCCTCGCTGGTGCAGGACGCCGCCCACCAGGACGCCAACATCATCTTCGGCACCGTCATCGACGACTCGCTGGGCGACGAGGTGCGCGTCACCGTCATCGCGGCGGGCTTCGAGGCCAGCGGACCGGGCCGCAAGCCGGTCATCGGGGGCAGCGCCGGGGAGAAAGCCGGCGCGCACCGGATCGAGTCGGCGAAGGCCGGCAAGCTCACCTCGACGCTGTTCGAGCCCGTCGACGCGGTCAGCGTGCCGGTGCACACCAACGGCGCGACCTTGAGTATTGGCGGCGACGACGATGACGTCGATGTGCCGCCGTTCATGCGCCGCTGACGCCGTGCGGGTGACAGAGGAGCCCCGGTCGGCTTCGGGGCGGCCCGGCCGGCCGTGCTTTCCGCGGTTTTCTGATACTTGTCACGTGAGCGTTCGCATCCGGCGGGTGAGCACCACCCGCGCCGGCGGTGTCTCGGCGCCGCCGTTCGACACCTTCAACCTGGGCGACCACGTCGGCGACGACCCGGCGGCGGTGGCCGCCAACCGGTCCCGGCTGGGCGCCGCCATCGGCCTTGGCGCCGACCGGGTGGTGTGGATGAACCAGGTGCACGGCGATCGGGTCGAGGTGGTCGACGCGCCGCGGAGCGCCGCCGTCGGCGGCAGGGTGGGCGCCGACGCGTTGGTCACCGGCACGCCGCGATTTGCGCTGGCGGTGGTGTCCGCCGACTGAGTGCCGGTG
>NZ_JAOPWB010000333.1 GCF_025965855.1 Mycobacterium sp.
CGCGCAGCAGGGTGGCCTTGTCCTTGTAGTTGTATTCGATCGGTGTTTTCGATTCGTAGCTGCTGACGTGGAAGTCGTAGTTGAAGTCGCTGCCGTGAGACGAGTACCAGCGCAGCCGCCATCCCATGCGGGCCTTGAACTGGCTGAGCCGCGCATACGGTATCCGCGACACCAGCGCCAGTGTGGTGTCCGCGCCCTCGTTGAGATGGACGGGATTTGGCATGTTGTCCACGGCGAACGAGCAACTCGGGCAGCCCTCGTCGATGTCGTGCAGCCACATGAAGTGGTAGATGATCAACTGGCTGCGGCCCTGGAACAAGTCGATAAGTGCCACCTTGCCGTCAGGCCCCTCGAAGACGTAGTCCTTGTCGATGGCCACCGCGGGAAGCGCGCGGCGCTGCTCGGCCAGCGCGGCGAGCTGCCGGCTGGCGGCCGTCTCCTTGGCTAGCAGGTCCCGCCGTGCGGACAGCCACTCCTCGCGTGAGGCGGTATTCGTGATTTTCATTTTTGACTCCTCTCGTCGAGCAGTACTGAGGTGCCCGCCGGTCGTGGTAGGAACCGATCAACACCGCACGCGTCACGATCGGCTTTGCGGCCAAGCGGTGGGCGAGTTCCCGATGGAATTCGCGATAGGCCGCACAGTCCGCGAACGGGTCCGCGGTGCCGTCGAACGCGACGACATGCGTGAATCCGAGCCCGTCGTCGGACATCAACACCTGGTACTGGACTCCCCCGGGATCCCGGGCGGCCAGTTCGATCACCAGGTCCTGAGCTAGCTCGCGGTTACGTTGCGCGTCCTCGCTGGTCGTGAAGTACTGCACGACCACGGCTCTCCTCATTTGTAATCACCTCCATCAATACGGAGGCGCGGTGGTTGCCGAACTCATCGCGCGATGCGGTGATGCCTGGTTGCGCTGTCCGCGATGAGTTCCAGACACTTGCCGCCTCCATATCGACGACGACTCGTTCAACGAGCCGCAGTCAGCAGAAACCGCGCTAGAAGCCAGGAGCAGAAATGAAACTCGACGACAATGCACGCCAACTCATCAGTTCCGACCCCGCAACGCTGGTCACAATCAATCGCGACGGCAGCCCACAAGTGAGCGTGGTCTGGATGGTGGTGCAGAGCACCGCTGACGGCGATGACCAGCTGGTCATCGCCCACCTGCAGGAGCATCAGAAGGTCCGCAACATCCGGCGTGATCCCCACGTGGCAGTGACCATCGTGTCCAAAGATCGCAGCGTGCTGCAGACGCCTTATCTGTCGATCAAGGGCACGGCACGCATCGAGGAGGGCGGCGCGCCCGAACTGCTGAGCGAGACCGCCGCGGCGATCCTCGGACCGGGCACCGGTTTCCCGCCGCCCGGCTCACCACCCGGATACCTGACGCGCATCACGATCGAGAAGGTCGGCGGCGTCGGGCCCTGGGCAGCGTGATGACAGAGTCCCGTCCAGAGCAGTCCTCGGCGGCCGTGTGAGCATTCCCAAGAAGCACTGCGCAACTCACCGCCGTGGAAGCGCAACGGTATGAAGCAATGTATTCGCATGACTGAGTTCACGTGCCCCGTCGGTGATCGTGTGCACCGTCATGACGCGGCTAGTAGGAGCTGCGGCATGATGCTCAGTGATTTCCACTGTCCCGCTACGTAGTGCGCGCGGCGAGCGAGACCATCTGACGACGGCTCGGCAGGCGTCCGGCTGATGCGACGGCGTGGTTCTTCCAGCCTGATATCGCGCTGGGTGACGGATTGCTTCGCCCTAGCGCCCGCAGCGCATTTGACACGACCTCCTCTGCAGACTGATAGGCAGAGCCGCCGGCGGCATCGGTGGAGCCGACGGCGTCGAAGTATTCGGTTTGGGTGAACCCCGGCGAGAAGGCCATCACTCGCAGACCGGTACCGCGAGACTCCGCCCACAGGGCCTCGGTCAGACTCAACACCTAGGCCTTGGCCCCGGAGTACGCGGCTTGATTCGGGATCGGGGCGTAAGCCCCAACGCTGGCGAGGTTCATCAGGTAACCAGTGCCGATGGTCCGCAGCGCCGGCAGAAATGCCCGGCTGATATCAGTCAACGCAGTGACGTCAACGGCGATCATCTGGCGTAGGCGATCGGGATCCTCGTCGTGAAATCGGCCCCAGGTGCCGAACCCGGCGTTGTTGATGACGCTGGTGATCGCTCGGGCGCTCGCTTTGGCGCCAGATCCTCAAACCCGTGTCGTTTCTTCAGCGCGCCGCAAACCATCCCTTTGCGGCACCGGGTTCAGCGGCGATTGTCACGATTTGTGCCGAGTTCGGCCTGCTCCGGTGCCCACAGCGCATCAGGTCTGTACAGTCAGGCCGTCTGACATGCACGGTCTGTCGCTCCGGGCGGAGCGAGATGACCATGTGGGGGGAATATGAAAGGGTTTTACGCACTACCGCAATCGTTGGCGGCCGCCACACAGTGCTCGACGACGGCCGAGCCCCAGCGGCTACCGAAATTCCTAGCGCGGCTGCAAATAAGCGCCGGTCACTCACAAAGCGAACACGCGTCGTATTTTCGCATAAGCCAAAGGGATTGCCATGAGCCAGTTTACCGAGACGATGTACCACAACGCCCGGTGGAGCCTCAAGGGGATGGTCACCGGGGAGCCGCACGCGCCTGCCCGGCATACCTGGGCCGAAGTACACGAGCGGGCTCGCCGGGTGGCGGGTGGGCTAGCTGCGGCGGGCATCGGACATGGTGACGCTGTCGCGGTGCTGGCCGGCGCACCGGTCGAGATCGCGCCGACCGCGCAAGGCATCTGGATGCGCGGCGCCAGCCTGACCATGTTGCATCAGCCCACTCCCCGCACCGACCTGGTGCGTTGGGCCGAAGAGACCACCGGCGTCATCAACATGATTTCGGCGAAAGCCGTCGTCGTCTCCGAGCCGTTCATGGCCGCCGCGCCGGTGCTGTCGAGGCTCGGTATGACGGTGCTAACCGTCGAGACGCTGCTCGCGAACGGCCAGGTCGGGCCCGTCGACACCTCTGACAACGACGTTGCGCTGATGCAGCTGACATCGGGCTCGACGGGATCGCCCAAGGCCGTTCAGATCACGCACGCCAACATTGTCGCCAACGCCGAAGCCATGATGGTGGGCTGCAACTTCGACCTCGACACCGACGTGATCGTGAGCTGGCTGCCGTGCTTCCACGACATGGGCATGACGGGCTACCTGACGGTGCCGATGTACGTCGGCGCCGAGCTGGTGAAGGTCACGCCGATGGACTTCCTGCGCGATACGTTGTTGTGGGCCAAGCTGATTGACAAATATAAAGGGACGATGACGGCCGCGCCGAACTTCGCCTACAACCTGTTCGCCAAGCGGTTGCGCAGACAGGCCACACCCGGGGATTTCGACCTGTCCTCGCTGCGGTGGGCGCTCTCGGGCGCCGAACAGGTGGACCCGCTCGACGTCGAGGACCTCTGCGACGCCGGGGCGCCGTACGGGCTGAAGCCCCAGGCGATCATCCCCGCCTACGGCATGGCCGAGACGACGGTGGCGGTGTCGTTCTCCGATTGCGGCGGCGGCATGGTCGTCGATGAGGTGGACGCCGACCTGCTGGCCCTTCTGCACCGCGCCGTCCCTGCGAGCAGGGGACATACCCGGCGGCTGGTCTCGCTGGGCCGGCCGCTGGACGGCCTGGAGCTGCGCGTCATCGACGAGGAAGGGAGCCTGCTGCCACCGCGCGGCGTCGGCGTCATCGAGGTACGCGGTGAACCGGTGACCAACGGCTACATCACCGTGGCCGGGTTAATCGCGGCGCAGGACGAGCGGGGCTGGTATGACACCGGCGACCTGGGCTATCTCACGGAGACGGGCAATGTCGTGGTGTGCGGGCGGCTCAAGGACGTAATCATCATGGCGGGCCGCAACATCTACCCAACCGACATCGAGCGCGCCGCCTGCCGTGTGGCGGGGGTGCGGCCGGGCTGTTCGGTCGCGGTGCGACTCGACGCCGGGCGCTCGCGGGAGACGTTCGCGGTGGCGGTGGAATCCAAGGAGTACGACGACCCGGCGCAGGTGCGCCGTATCGAGCGTCAGGTGGCGCACCAGGTGTTCGCCGAGGTCGATGTCCGGCCCCGCAACGTGGTGGTGCTTCAGCCCGGGATGATCCCGAAAACCCCGTCGGGCAAGCTGCGGCGCGCCCACGCGCTTGCCCTCGTCAACTGAATCGGCGTCCTCCCGTCGCAGGGCGAGTATTTCGGCGCTCACGGCGACGCGGTGCGTCACGGCCTTGGACACCGAGGCGTAAGGTCAAGACGTCGGGACCAACAGCGGCCCCCACGATCAAGGGGCCAGCCATGTCTGACAAATCTCCTCGGCAAACCATGACCAAGAAGTCCGGAAAATCTCTGAAAGAGAAGCGCGTCGCCAAACAGGCAAAGGCAGCGGCTCGTGTCTCGTCCACCGAGGCCTTGCTCCATGACAAGAAACGCTGACGTACAAAAAAGCTTGCGCTAGGCGTCCGAGCTCGCTGACGGCGGTGCCTTGGGAGCTTATCCGCCCAGGCTGGCCGCCGATAGGGTCACTCAAGTTCAGCGATGACCTCTCGTCGCATCTGTTCCTCCTGCCGCCCGACGGTCGGGCCTCGATCGCGGCGAGCAGCTCACTCAGCGTCGGCGGTGTCGGGCCACCGCGCGCCGTCGATATCGACCCCGAACTGCTGTGCGAGGGCGAGGCTGACGGGTTGAGCGTGGCGCGGCGTCCCGGTCAAGCCACTCACGATGGTGTCGTAGCGGCGGAATCGCTCTTGGGGCGGTCGGAGAAAGTAGGAAGTTGCACCGGTTCCGAATCGCGACGGTCGGGGGACACGACCTCGGGCTCGTAGCAGTGCGAAAACAAATCGGTCGATTTCATGAAGCGGGGTCCTTACATTGGTTTGGCTTCGGCCTAAACGTCGGTCTGTCGGGCGAAGAGCGGTCGATTCGTGAGCTGCTCATCTACACACAAAAATGTCTACGGTGGCGGTGCCAACACGAACGGCTTACCAACCAATCTACACGCGAGCGTTAGGAATGACGTAATGAGCGGCTGGCGGCGTTGATCAGCCCCAGAAACCGCGCCTCTTGACCCTCTTCCGGTCGCCTTCTACGTCGGTCCACTCACCGGAGGCATGGCTGCTGCCTGCCTGGCGACGCCCCGGAAGCCTTCGAGCGCGCCGTCGTTGTGCTTGACGTACACGCCACCGACCCGCATCTACTT
The DNA here is from genome assembly GCF_025965855.1 of Mycobacterium sp. GTDB lineage: Bacteria > Actinomycetota > Actinomycetes > Mycobacteriales > Mycobacteriaceae > Mycobacterium. The sequence goes on from NZ_JAOPWB010000333.1 coordinate 5,230, forward strand.
CTCAGGTCCCCCGACGGGAAGTCGTCGCCGTATCGATCGTGCTCGAAACCTCCGGACACGTCGGCGACATGCCGGTCGGTAACACGCGCGCCCGGCGGTCATCATTGCCTCGTGTGCAATGTCTGGATCGGTGCTCGGAGGCACCACCAGCAGAAGGATCCTCTCGCGGCCGACCCCGAGCACTTCGAGGGTGTCGGGTGGCTGGCGGCTGAAGGCGCAGAGTCGAACCGATTCCACCGGACGCCAGCCGTGCCGGCGCCTTCGCCTATGCGGAAGCCTTGGCGCGCTTGACTGCCGGCTTCTTTGTCAAAAATTCACCGGACTTCTCGCTCATCGCTCGCCGGGAGATTTGTGGGCGACGCTGACCCCTTGATACCGGGGCCTGGATGGTACCGATGTCTTGTTCATACGCGCTGCCGGGTGGCGGGCCAGGAACCCTCAACATGCTGTGGGCTGGCGGGAAAACCCACCAGCCCACAATAGGTAGAGCTTGCGCTAGACGGCAGTTACGCCGACAGCCTGCGGACCCTTGGTCCCCTGCTCGATATTGAACTCAACTCGCTGGTTCTCCTCGAGCGATTTGTAGCCGTTTCCCTGTATTTCTGTGTAGTGGACGAACACATCTGCTGCGCCGCCGTCCGGAGCGATAAAACCGAAGCCTTTTTCGCTGTTAAACCATTTCACAGTTCCCTGTGCCATACCTTCAACTTCTCTCATTCTGAACGGATGCCGATGGGCATCCCGGGACACAATAGCACGTGCGGCGCAAGGAAGTGTCTTCGACTGAGATAGAACGCTTTTCATGCAGTGAGACGCCCCGTCGTGGCCGGGCGGAGCCCGGCTGGGGCGACGTTTCGGGGCCCTTCGGCGCCAAGCATGACGGGGCGACCGGGCAGAGGATCCGTTCAGCGCTTGTCGTCGAGGTTTCGCTGGTTGCTCGGTCCTTGTACCGCTGGCAGGATCAGCGTGTCGATGACCTGCCGTACAAATTCGGCATCGACCGTCTGTCCGCTGATGACGCGCAACATCCCCATTGCCGTTATGACGTCGGCTGCCAATGACCAGTCGCGGGTGGCGGCTATTTCGCCGCGGTCGGTGGCTTGCGCCAGAACCGCCGACAGAACGCGTCTACCTTTGAAGAGGATCAGGTCATTGAGCGCTGTGGCGAGTTCGGAATCGTGTGTAGCCTCCAAAACGACCCGCAGGACGAGGTCGTTGGTGACCAAGGAGTTGTCGTTGCGCTTGGCGCGTTCGACGAGGGCATCGAGATCGCCTACCAGACTGCCGGTGTCAGGCGCGTCGTCGCTGAGCAGATCGGGTCGCCAGTAAACAAGAGCGTCGGTCATCAGACCCTCGCACGCACGATGCGTGAGCGCCACGACAGCCAAGGACGCGGCGGCACTGCCCTCGATCCCTTCCTAGATCTCCTCGAAACCGGTAACCAGGACGAAAACGCCATGGACCCCACGGATGTCGGCAAGCTGGTCGTGCAGGCCATCAAGACCAACCAGTTCTGGCTGCTACCCAACGGCGCACCACAACTGCCCCTGGTCGAGGCCGACTTCGAAGAGATGCGGAGCAGTAGCTCCTCGTTTGTCACTGAACGACGCGCCGACCCGACATCACCGGAAAAAGTGTGACAAAATCGACAGGTTCGTGTCATTTCTTCCCGGTCAGCTCTAAGCAGGGCAAAGGTTTTCGTTGTCGGGCCAACAGGATTGGATCTGCGATGCTGGCAAGCATGACTGGCGTGGGCGAGCTCGCTTAGCGGCACTGAGTTTTATGGGGCCGAACGAGTCGACCCGTCCCAATGCCGATCGGTCAACGGTCCGAATTGCAGCTGTCCGGTATGCGCGCAGTGAGGCTGGCAGGCACGGTGAATGGTCGTCAGCGCTGACGACATCGGGGCCTGGGACGGCAATCCTTAAGCCATGGTCACAGCACAGGCACCGAGTCAGCCAATCACGGGCGCAGAGTCAACCGAAGTCGCCAGCGGACCTCCCTCGGCAGCGAAGTACGCCGCCGAAGCGATCGGCACATTCTTCTTGGTGTTCACGGTCGGTGCCGCCGTCGGCAGCGGTACCCAGTTCGCCCCGCTTGCTATCGGTGCCGTCCTGATGGTGATGGTCTACGCCGGTGGACACATCTCGGGCGGCCATTACAACCCCGCGGTGACCTTGGCGGTGCTGGTGCGGCGCCGGATCGCCGTGCGCGACGCCTTCATGTACTGGATCGTCCAGTTCGGCGCCGGGCTGCTGGCTGCGGCGGTGGTGCGTGGGATCGTTGATCCGGCACAGGCTACGAAGACCGTAACGATGACGCTGACCGGTCACGCTTTGGTGGCCGCATTCGTAGTCGAGATGTTGTTCACCTTCGCTCTGTGCTACGTGGTACTGAATGTAGCGACGAGCAAGAGCCATCGGGACAATTCGTACTTCGGCCTGGCGATTGGTTTCACCGTGCTAGCAGGCGCTTTCGCGGTCGGCGCGATCTCCGGTGGCGCGTTTAACCCGTCGGTCACTATCGGTGCGGCGGTGATGGGCATGTTCGCCTGGCCGACGCTGTGGGTGTATCTGGTCGCGCAAGTCATCGCCGGCGCCGCGGCCGGAATCACATTCCGCGCGCTCAACCCTGACGACAAATGATTACGCCCCCAACACCGATCGCTACCTGGGCAAGAGTTCGCGAGGACGGGAAAGCCGTGTGAGCCAGGCACTCGTGGTGGGCGGATCACTCGGAGGCCTCACGGCAGCGCTGGTTCTCCGAGACCTGGGATGGGACGTCGAGGTTCTGGAGCGTAGTGCGGTTCCGTTGCAGGGGCGCGGGACCGGCATCGTCTTGCATCCCACCACTGTTCGCTATCTCGTGGAGCGGGTCGGTAAGGCGACTGGCGACATCGGCGTGCCTGCCAGCAGGCTTCGCTATCTCGGCGCTGACGGCTCGGTCGTGCACGAGCAACCTTGCGCACACCGGTTGGCGTCGTACTTCAAGTTGTATCGCGGGTTGCTGGACGCCTTCGGCGCCGAGCATTACCACTTGTCGAGGCAGCTTGCGCACCTCGATAACCGGGACGATGACGTCACGGTGTCACTGACCGACGGTCAGACTTTGACCGCAGACCTGGTGGTGTGCGCCGACGGCATCCGCTCGACGGGACGCTCGGTTCTGGTGCCCGACGCGGAACCATGCTATGTGGGATACGTGGCCTGGCGCGGCACCATCGAACGTGATCAACTCAGCGGCCGTACGGCGAGCATCCTGCGGGACGCGATCACCTACCGGATCCTCCCGGATGGCCACTTGCTGACCTATCCGATTCCGGGCATGGACGGGTCTGAGCTGTGCAACTGGCTCTGGTACCGGAATGTCGCTCCGGGAGACCACCTCACCGACCTGCTGACCGACCGCGATGGTTGCCGGGCTGAGCTGACCGTGCCGCCCGGATCGGTCCAGACCAAGCATCTCGAAGCGCTGCGGTCCGCGGCGGACGCCGAACTCCCCTCGCCGATCGCGGAGCTTGTCCAACGAAGCGCTGAGCCGTTCGTCCAGGTGATCGTCGACCTCGAGGTGCCGCGAATGGCCTTCGGGAGAAGCTGTCTGATCGGCGATGCGGCGTTCGGGCTGCGACCGCATATCGGTGCGGGCACCGCCAAGGCGGCCGACGATGCCTGGCAGCTAGGCAACGCGCTGCTACACACCACTGGACGGCAGGTACCCGTTCGCTTGAAGGGTTGGGAGGCTGAGCAGCTACTGACGGCCCGGCGTGCCATGCAAAGGGCCCGCGCAGTCGGTCGAAGCGTGCAGTTCGAGGGCACGTGGCAGGTCGGCGACCCCTCACCGTTCGGGCTGTTCGCGGCTGGGGACAGCGCGCTACCGGTCGTGGAACAGAAAGGAATCCCCAATGCACGAGCCGTCGGTCCGCGTCGTTCGGCGTGACCAACTCTCCGACAACACCCCACAGACCTCGGGACTGCACCGGGCGGTCGCCTTCGACAGCCGCAACCCCGACGCCAATGTACTGAGCGCCTTCCTGAGCACGGTGCTACCCGGCGCAGCGACCGGTGCGCACCACCACGGCGATCAGGAGACAATCCTGTACGTGCTGGAAGGCACCGCCAGGTACCGGTGGGGCAACCGTCTCGAGCACGTCGTCGAGGCCGGTCCGGGAGACTTCGTCTTCATTCCGGCGCACACGGTGCACCAGGAGATCAACGCGTCCCCCGACCGCCCGACGGTCTGGGTGGTTACCCGTTCGAACCCCGATCCGATCGTGGTGAACCTGCCGGAGCTGGACAAGTTCGCAGAGCCTGCTGCGCGCGAGTACCACCATCCCTGACCCAGCGACGCGACAGCAGCCGCGTCATGCCGACGATCCCGTTGTGGGAATGCGCGCTGTTGCCACGCACTGTCAAGCTGGCGTCCATGGTTCTGCCGGCAAGTCTGTGACGATCTCCTCGGAAGTGCAGTCCCAGCGGTGCTGCGGATCGCAACGGCACGGAGCCGCGGGGTCTGATGGCTTCCCGGACGCGACGATGGCAATCACTGGGTTTCGACCCCAAGCCCTCCCTTGGACAGGATCGCCGGATGAATGCCCAGCAACGGCGACCGCACGCGCATCGAATCCGTAGCGGATACGGCCTGCGCAGGAACTGCGTCCGGCATCCAGCCGGCCAGCTGTGATCGTTTCGTCACTGCGGTTTTACCTGGGCTGGGTCGATGGCGGTAGTCCTGGCAAGGAGGCAGAGCGACCCTCCCGGATTCCCCGCGCTATCTCTTCCCTCATAGCAGGGCTGCCGGGTGGAGCTGTCTCTCGGCAGCTGCAGCTGAGGCCGCCGAATGGGTTCGGGGCCGTGCCGATCTGGTTCCCGTCGGCGCTGGCCGGTGCTGCGCTCCCAACGTAAGGGCCGAGCGCGATAACGGCGCCGACCAGTATTTTCGTGATCACTCGCTGAGCCGTCATGTCATCCTCTTAACTCGAAATTATGCGGTGGTGAGACTTGATACCGAGAACAGCGCCCCGGGAGTCCGAATGCTTCACCGCGGGTACATTCAGACGTCCGCTGTGCTACTTGACATAATTCCGGATCCGGCAGCCGGCGTCGCCACCGCTGATACCCATCAGTGCCCCCTGCCAGCGGGAGTCTGCGGCCCCCAGCTAGCTGTATCGGTACCTTTGTCCCGATGTTCCCGTTGGCGGGAATGCAGGCGGCCTGCCCAGAACCTGAATAGCCGTGGACGCGTCTCGTCGGCCACCAGCCCCGCCGGTCCGGTTTGCTTCGGCACCGCCGGTGTCGGTCGGATACAGGTTCAGGCCGACCACCGAGTTGAGCAGGCCGTCCAGGGATCGCGGGTTCCACCCGGTCAGGTGCTGCCAACGGTCCTGCCGGTAGGTAACAGTGTTGGGGTGCAGGTCTTTCGCGCTAGTGGCGATCGACAACCCGTGCTTGCCATAGGTGAGCACGGCCTCGGCCAGGTGCGGATGAGCGCGCTGTTCCCGACGGACGGTCCGACACCGTCACGGCATCGACCACACTGCCCGCCTTCCCCCCGGCCGAGCAGACCACCACCGACACCGTCGAATTCGTCACCACCGCGATCTACGCCGCAGTTGACACCCTCCGCACCGTCTACGACGACGTCCATACCGCCGACCCTCCAGTGCCGACCTGCTGCACACCATCATCAACAGCTTGGAAAAGGCCGCCTGGATGCTCAAATCCGAGAACCGCAAAATTTGAGGACGACCGACACACAATATCCTCATGGCTGCGGCCTTGTTCAGTGCGCCTCGAGGAAGGTGACCACCGCCAGCACCCGGCGGTGGTCATCACCGGTCTCGGGCAGGTTCAGTTTGGTCAAGATGCTGCGGACGTGCTTTTCCACCGTGCCCTCGGTGACCCAGAGTCGATGGGCGATTCCAGCATTGGAACGCCCCTCCGCCATCAACGCCAACACCTCGCGCTCGCGGGCACTAAGCACCTCCAGCGGATCATTGCGCCGCCGCGCCGACACCAACTCGGCCACCAGCGCCGGATCCACCACCGAGGCGCCCTTGGCGATGCGCCCCAGCGTCTCCACGAAGTCGGCCACATCAGTGACCCGACTCTTGAGCAGATAACCGACGCTGCGCCCACTGG
>NZ_JAOPWB010000334.1 GCF_025965855.1 Mycobacterium sp.
AGTGATGGCGGCGCAGAACCCGCTCACGTCGCTGGCTGACGACGTCGCAAACACCCGGAAGCTGGCCGAATGGATGGGGGGATCGACCCTGCTGGTCGGCCACTCCTACGGCGGAGTGGTGATCACCGGTGCTGGCCGGGCAACCAACGTGGTGGGACTGGTCTACCTCGCGGCGTTCGCCCCGGCGCAGGGAGAAAGCGTGAACAGCATTCTCGCCAGTAGCGATGCCCCGCCCGGCTGGGCGAGTATCAGCCCCGCCTTCGACGACGACTTCCTGTGGCACCGCCAGGAAACGTTCCACCACAGCTTCTGCCAGGACCTCGACGACACCGAGTCGCTGGTCATGGCAACAGCCCAGAGGCCGCTCGCACGTCGCTGCCTCGACGATGTCAACGGGGAGCCGGCGTGGGAGACCAAGCCAAGCTGGTATCAGGTCTCGGCCCAAGACCGAATGATCCCGCCGCAGACCCAGCGGTGGATGGCTGAGCGTATCCGCGCTCGCGAAATCGTCGAGCTCGACACCAGCCACGCCTCGTTCGCCACTCGGCCGACCGAGGTACTCGAAGTGATCACCAACGCCGCCGCAGCCGCGGCTTGATGGGATCTCTTTTCTTAGCGCCCGCAAGGATCAAGACTGATCACCCGGTATGCGCACCCAGCCTTCCATCAAGACACGCGCACTGCGACTGATGATCGCCTTGGTCACCGTCCACTTGCCACTCGCCTGGCAGGCTTCGGCGCCAACCCGAAAGGTGCCCGAGGGATGGCCAAAGCGCACGGCATTGGGCGCACCGCCGTCGCGCGTTTCGCCGAGACCGTCGCCGAATACCGCGCTCAGGTGACGCGGATTGACGCCGCCGCGATCAGTGCCACCGTCGCATCCCTGGTCCGGCCAGGCGCCCCGGTGATCGTCCCCGCCGACCTGCCGACCGCCTGGGTCGAAGGCGTCGATGCCCTCATCGACGACCCCGCCGAGCCGCTGCCGATCGCACGATTAGATGGCGCCGCCGCGGTCATCACCGGCTGCGCGGTGGGCATCGCGGCGACGGGCACCATCGTGCTCGACGCAGGAAAGACGCAGGGCCGCCGCGTGTTAACGCTGATCCCCGACCATCACATCTGCGTGGTATTCACCGACCAGATCGTCAACACAGTGCCGCAAGCCTTCGCCGCGCTGAACCCGTTACGACCATTGACCTTCATCTCGGGACCCAGCGCGACGAGCGACATCGAACTAGACCGCGTCGAGGGAGTCCACGGACCCCGGACTCTTGATGTGCTGGTCGTGGAGTGACGGAGTTTGATGGGATTGGCGTGGGATGGTTCAGGTCAGGACTGTAGTGCATCCACGAGGTTGCGGACGAAGCGTGGGTAGCCGGTGACCGCGGAGCACGTGTTGTCCGGTGGTTGCGGGTTGGACTCCTCGATGCCGGGGCCGGTGGTCACGGCGACGACGGCGCGCAGCCCGGGCAGGATCGTCAGGAAGTTGCCACCCATCCCATTGGCCGAGTAGGTCCCGGCTGGGATTCCGGCAGCGGTCAGGTCCTGCTCTGGTCCGGCGATCCACCATAGGTATCCGTAGCCGCCGAACAAGGTGTCGCTCGCACCAGTAGCGGAGCCCAGGCGGGTGCTGCGCGCGATCCACTCCTCGGACAGCAACCGCGTACCGGCTCGGACGCCCCGATTGACGAACAGATCGCCGAAGCGGGCCAGGTCGCGTGCGGAGAGGAAGAAGGTGTAATTCGGGTAGCGCAGGTTACCGCCCAGTGGATCGGCCCGGTACTCGTAGGAAGAATCCGTGAACGGCTGCCAATCGGTGAAACCCAGCGGCCGGGCGAAGTGATGATCGAAGGCGATGTAGAGGCTCTTGTGGGTCAGCCTTTCGTAGATGTTGCCCAGCACGTTGAAGTCCCAGTTGTTGTACACCCAGTGGGTGCCCGGTGCGTACGCGCCGCGTGGCGGGAGGAACGATGGGCCGCCTTCGGGGGGCGGAAGGTAGACGCCCGAGCGAGCGGTGAGCAAGTCCTCGATGGTCGCGGACTTCTCCTGGTCGGTGAGTGGGGGTGTGTCGTTGATGCCCACCTCGCCCAGGGTGGCGCCGAGGTCGACGACTCCCTGGTCGTAGGCGACGCCATACAGGGCGCTGATGAGTGATTTCCGGACCGATTGGACGCGTACCGGCCTGGCGGTGTGACCGACATCGAGCAGTGTGCGCCCGTCGACAAGCACATGCACCGCGGTCGCATCGAGGGCGCGCGCCTGTTGCTCCAATGACGCGATCGTTTCGCGATTCATGCTTGGTGGTCCTTCGTGGTGTCGTGTCAGCGTAAGTAGAGGCCGTCGAGTCGGCCGCGCGCTAGGACGGGGTCGCGTGCTGCCGCGAGGACGGCCCGGGGCCTTGCCGTGCCCAGGTCCGCCCGGCCGACGGCCGAGGTGATGGGAGTGGCGAGAGCGAACAGTTGGAAGACGTACCGGTGCACGCCGTGTCCCTTGATCGGCTCCGGCCCCCGATAGCCGCGGCCCATTCCGGACCGCAGCACCTGTACGCCCGGGATGCTCCCGGCAGCGTTCAACGCTCCGGGGGGCAATATGTCGAGGTCGGGTTCGATCAGGGAGACGCAGTGCACGAACGGGCTGCGGGTCGGGGAATCGACATCCTCGACGACCAGCAGGAATTGCGCCGTCTCGTCGGGCGTCCCGTGCCATGCCAGTGTTGGCGAGAGGTTCTCACCGCCGACGCGCCGCCCGGCGTGGGCTGCGGGGATCGTGCCGTTGTGTTCGACATCGGTGCTGCGCAGGTCGAGGGTCTCCGGCCCAGCGAAAGCCGGAGAATTCCAGGCCAGTTTCGCTTCGCCGGCCCGCTTGTTCTTCAGCAGGGTTCCCAGAATTGCCATGGTGACTCCTAATTTGTCGCAGGTAGACGGCGGTGAGTCCGAGGATGCCTTTCTGCAGGTCGACGCGAACCAACGAGGTTGACAGCGGACATGGGTACCCCTTTCTCCTTGCTGGTGTGCTCACGTGGGCGTCCACGCCGCGCAGCGGGCGATCCGAACTCGTCGTCGGCGCGGCCCGCGTTGATGGAGGGCGACGGGTCGTCCAACCTGATTGTATACAGACTAGTGTACACTCTGTATCCATGGGCACTGCGACGGGAACGTCAATGAGTGAGGCGAGGTCGGTCGGATGAGCGAGCGGGTGAATCAGAGTCAACGCGCTTACGAGCAACTGCGAGATGAGATCGTGCAGTGGGAGCTGCCGCCGGGTACCCACCTCAACGAGGTCCCGTTGGCGGAACGCCTGAGCGTGTCGCGGACTCCGCTGCGTGAGGCGGTGCAACGCCTGGCGCGTGATGGGCTGGTCACGATCATTCCGGGCCGCGGTGCGCTCGTCGCCCAGCTCGCGCTGCAAGACGTTGTGCATCTGTTCCAGATGCGCGAGGCACTGGAGCCCTACGCCGCGCGTCTGTGCGCGCGCAACCCTGACCGTCGTGATTTCGGCGAGCTGCGTGCGGCATTCGAAGATCAGAAGGACCTCTTCGCGAAGGGATTGCCGCCGCAGGGCGACCACGCCGAGTACTACGCGTTGATCAAGCGAATGGACACCGCGATCGATGAGGGAAGTGGCAACCCCTACGTGCGTGAGTCACTGGAAAGGCTGCGCACACAACTGCAGCGACTGCGCCAGATCGCCAAACGCCGACCACCGCGCATGCAGCAGACCGTCTTAGAGCATCTGGCCATATGTGCGGCCATCCAAGACGGCGATGAAACCGCCGCTGCGCAGGCCACTGCCCTGCACATCAACAACAGTCTGCACAACATCGTCGCCGCGATGACCGATGACGTGATCGGCCATACCACCTTCGCCACCCCGACTACTGCCGACTGACACGAACAGGAGACCCACCGTGACACCCGCTGACGGAAACAAGGTAAGCAGCACCCCGGCCCGTTCGCCGGGTGCGCGCCTGCGCGACTTGTTCACCACCGACCATGGACTACTGCTGCCCGGCGTACCCAATGCGCTCACCGCGCTCATCGCACAGGACCTCGGGTTCGACGCCGTCTACCTCACCGGCGCGGGACTCACCAACACCTACCTCGGTCTCCCGGACATCGGCCTGATTTCACTGCCGGAAATCGTTGCGAACACCGCCGCTGTGGCGGACGCCGTTGACCTACCTCTTGTCGTCGACGCCGACACCGGCTTCGGCAATGCCATCGCGGTCGCGCGCACGGTACGTGTCCTGGAACGTGCCGGGGCCGCCGGTCTCCAGCTGGAGGACCAGGTCGCCCCGAAGCGCTGCGGGCATTTCGACGGTCAGGAAGTGATCAGCGCGGCCGAAATGGTGCAAAAGATCCACGCCGCGGTCGACGCCCGCAACGACGAGAACACCGTCACCATCGCCCGGACCGACGCCCGCGCAAACCATGGTCTGGACGCCGCACTCGACCGCGCCGCAGCCTACGCGGCAGCCGGGGCCGATGTACTTTTCATCGAGGGCCTCCACTCACGCGAAGAACTCCGCGCGGCAGGTAAATGCGTGCCAGGAATTCCGAAGCTGGCCAACATGGTCGAAGGCGGAAAAACACCCCTTCTGAGCCGTGACGAACTGGTCGCCATGGGCTTTTCCATCATCCTTTACGCCAACGCCGCCATGCAGGGGGCGATCCTGGGCAGCCAAACAGTGCTGAGGAGGCTTCGCGACATCGGTTCGTTGGATACGGCTCGCGATCAGCTCGCGCCGTGGGACGAACGCCAACGCCTGGTCCGCAAGGCCACCTACGACGAACTCGAACACCGCTACCGCACCCACTGATTCGCGGCCCGCGGGCAGCACAACACTCTGAGCAGCGAAATGGACGGATCGAAGCGACTGCCAACCCGACGTCGCTTCACGAGTTCAAATACCGATTCACACAAGGAAGCGAGATCGAAATGACCGATTCCACCGTGACGGCAGACCGCGAGCAGTTGTTCGCCAAGCTGGTCGACCCCGCCACCACCGGCAAGTTCTTCGAGCGCGTATCCGACAGCGTGTCCTGGACCGTGGAGGGCACTCATCCACTGGCCGGCACCTACACGAGCAAGCAGGCTTTTTTCGATTCCACCTTCACCATATTGGGTCCGTTGATGCGCGACGGCCTCCGCCTCGAGGTGCAGAACCTGCACATTGCCGGTGACTACACCATCGCTGAACTCCACGCGATTGCCACGACCACCGAGGGCGTTCCGTTCGACAATCGATACTGCTGGGTATGCCGTTTCGACGGTGACCTCATCGTCGAGGTCCGCGCTTACCTCGACTCGGCGATGGTCGCCTACGTCATCGGCCGCGCCGACACCCTGTCGAGGAAGTGAAGCCGACAGTCATCGTATGGCCGGAATCAGTACGACACCTTAGGTTCTCAGGCTGCCTGTCACGGTCCCGCAAGGTCTGACGTGCGCCTTCGCTGCTCGTCTTTCGAGATGTCCGCCCCCTCAGTCTCATTCGGCTGTCACTCCTGGACGGCCGGCAGGACTTGTCGATGCCGCGGAACACCTGTTCGTGTTCGACATCCTAAAGTCGACGGACCGACGCGACGCGACCCCGCCGAGCGCTGTGAGTCAGACGCCGGCACCCACCGTTGAGACGGTGGTGCTAACTTCGTGCCCTTCCCGGTCTAAGTTCCACCAACGGCAGCACTGCCGACCAGTGCAGTGATGAGGGTGCGCGCCGAGGCGCCCTCGGCGGTCGGCAGCAACGGGTACACATGCTGGGCACCGGGTTGCTCGTGGTAGTCGACGGACACCGCCGCGTCTTTTGCGCGGGCCACGAACTCGCGGGCGTCGGGGTTGTGGATGTCGTGGGTACCGCTGAAGAGCGCGATGGGGGCAAGCCCCGTCAGGTCCGCGTAGAGCGGACTGACCAGTGGATCCTTGCTATCCAGTTCACCGATGTAGAGCTGCGTGCTGGCCGTGCTGCCCGCGACACTGAGCACGCGGTCATACCGCGCGACCGAGGCGATCGCCGGATTGGACTTCGATGCGTCCAGCCCCGGGCTGATGAGCACCAGTTGCCGGGGCTGCGGCAAGCCACGGCGACGCAGCGTTTGGGCGATACCGAGAACAATATTGCCGCCAGCCGAATCGCCCACCAGCGTGACGTTTTGCGCGCCGTGGCGTCCCATCAGGTCGGCGGCGATGTCGGTGGCGACCGGCACGGTTTGGCACGCCGTGCTGTGCGGGGCCAGTGGGTAGATCGGCACGGTGACCTCGGCGGGGCCGTCGTTGGCGAGCTTGGCGATCAGCGACCAGTGCATCGGGAGGATTTCGCCGATGAACGCGCCACCATGGACATAGAGCACCTGCGGGGTGGGTTTCGGGGCGTTGCGCGGGACGACCCGGTAGCAGGTCCAGCTGTGTCGGGTGTCCACTGAAAAGGCCACCTTGTGGTCCAGTCGCCGCGGCGGGGCGAAGGGCGCGGGCCGCACACTGTGCTCGCGCACATAGCGCTCGACCTTGGACGGGCTGTCCAGGCGATGCCGGAAGCGCGTCACGATCAGCAGTGCGGTCACCAACCGACTGGACAAGCTGGGCATGGCGCTTCCTCCTCCGTTTTTCCCGAACTATCTCGTTCGCTCCAAGCCGCCGCTGCCTTCACGCGCCCGAGCAGTTCCATCAGGTCGGTTACCTGGATGTTTTCCAGCGAACGCACCGCATCCTTGATCTCCTGCGACCCCCCCTCGGCGACCTGCTCACGACAGGCCGGTGCCGGGTCGGCGCCCAAGGCGGCAACGCAGCAGCCCAGCGAGTCCAGATTATGGATTGGCAACTGCCTCCTCGACTCAGCCGACAGGTCAGCGAAAGAAGCGCGGGCCGCATACTTGGCAAGAGTTTCCACTTGAGTCATCATCAGAACCCTCCGTTCTTAGTCGCTGTGGCCGGCTCAGTATCGAGGATTCGCGCAAGTTCCCCGAGGCAGGGAGAGCCGCCTCCGCCCGGCTGGACCCAGCGGCGCCCCGCCCGGAGCTCCCGCCCAGACCCGGGAGGTCCCCTACGTCGTGCATTACGGCAATCGTCATCATTTAGCCTTTCGTGAGTGCTTTGTGGCGCCAGCGCCTTCGTGGTCGGTAGCAGGTGGTGGTGCTTAGTGCAGAAGGCCGGCCTTGCGGGCGTCGAACGTCAACTCGTCGCGGTGGTCGGGGTGGGCGATGGCGATCAGGCGGCGGGCTCGTTGGTCGAGGCTTGCTCCGCGCAGCGCGGCGACGCCGTATTCGGTGACGACGTGATCGACGGTGTTTTTCAGGGTGGTGACGACGCTGCCCGGGGTGAGGGTGGAGCGGATGCGGCCGCGGCCGCCGCTGGTGGTGGAGTGCAGCACCAGGAAAGCTTTGCCGCCGTGGGAATACATGGCGCCGCGGGCGAAGTCGGCTTGGCCGCCCGAGGATGACCAGTAGCGTCCGGCGATGGTTTCGCTGGCGGCCTGGCCCATCAGGTCGACCTCGGTGGTCGCGCTGATCGACACGAAGTTGGGTTCGTTGGCCACGACGCGGGGGTCGTTGGTCCAGTCGACGGGCATCATTTCGACGGCGGCGTTGTGGTCGAGCCAGCGCAGCAAAGTCGGTGTGCCGACCGTGAAGGTGGCGACGTGCTTGTTGCGGTGCTGCTGTTTGCGGGTGCCGGTGGCCACACCGCGCTCGACGAGGTTCATCAGGCCGTCCGACAAACACTCGGTGTGGATGCCCAGATCGCGGTGATCACTCAGCGCGCTGAGCAGCGCGTCGGGGATGGATCCCACGCCCACCTGCAGGCAGGCGCCGTCGGGAATCAGGTCGGCGATGTGGCCGGCGATCGCTGCGTCCTGGGGTGCCGGCGGCCGGTGTGTGATCGCGGGAAAGCCCGCGCCGCTGCGGATCCACCCGGCCAGCTGGCTGATGTGGATCTGGTTTTCTCCGTAGGTGAACGGCTGACCGGACCCAGATCCGATGAGCGATGCCGGCATTGGAGCGACCCTCGGCCATCAACGCCAACACCTCGCGCTCGCGGGCACTAAGCACCTCCAGCGGATCATTGCGCCGCCGCGCTGAGACCAACTCGGCCACCAGCGCCGGATCCACCACCGAGGCGCCCTTGGCGATGCGCCCCAGCGTCTCCACGAAGTCGGCCACATCAGTGACCCGACTCTTGAGCAGATAACCGACGCTGCGCCCACTGG
>NZ_JAOPWB010000340.1 GCF_025965855.1 Mycobacterium sp.
TGGTCGACGGTGCGGGCCATGTCGGCCAGCAGCTCGGGATTGCGATAGGAGTTGCACGTCACCAGCGCGCCGATCTGGATGCGTGACGTCTGTTCGGCCCAGGCGCCGAGCATGGTCCAGCATTCGAAATGCGGGCCGTCGGGATCCCCGTAGAGCGGGAAGAAGTGGTCCCAGTTGAAGGCGATGTCGACGCCGATGTCTTCACAGCGGCGAACGGCGTCGCGGAGCTGGCCGTAATGCGGGGCGTGCTGCGGCTGCAATTGCACGCCGATACGAATAGGACGGTCGGGAGTCATGACACCCACCGTAGGCTCAGCGAGCGTCGAGCACCCCGCGCAGGATCTCGATGACTGCGCGGGGTTGGTCGCTCTGCACAGAGTGGCCCGAATTATCGACGACGTGTGCCGTGCGGAAATTGGTTGCGCGCCTGGCCAATTCGGCGGCGTCCCCGTCGGTGACGAAGCCCGATGAACCGCCGCGGATGAGGGTGATGGGTGCCGACAGCCGGTCGACGTCGTCCCACAGGCCGGCGAAGTCGGGGAAGGTGCGGATGGCGTCGTAGCGCCAGGACCAGTTGCCGTTGTCGAGCCGGCGGGAATTGTGGAAGACGCCGCGGCGCAGCGCCTTGACCTCTCGGTGCGGTGCCGCCGCGACGGTCAGGTCCAGCATGGCCTCGAAGCTGGGGAACTCCCGCTCACCTTGCATCAGCGCCACCGTGCCTTGCTGCTCCTTGGTCAGCTCGGAGTGGCGTTGCAACGCCGATGGGGTGACGTCGATCAGGACGAGTTCATTCACGAGTTCGGGTGCCACCGCGGCCAGCCGGATCGCGGTCAACCCGCCCAGTGACATGCCGACGACGAGGTCGGCGCTCGACGCGTGCTCGCGCAGCGCCGGCAGCAGGGCGTCGGCGTTCAGCTGCGGCGAGTAGTCGCCGTCCTCGCGCCATGCCGAATGCCCGTGCCCGGGCAGGTCCACGGCCAGCGCCGGCTCACCGAGACCGACGATCACGGTGTCCCAGGTGTGCGCGTTTTGCCCGCCGCCGTGCAGGAAGACGATGCGTGGAGGACTTTCAAATGAGGGAGCGCCCCAGCGCAGCGCGCTGATTCTGCTTTCCGCGGTGCCCGACTCGACCCGCTCGACGTCGGGCAGCGGACCCGGAACCCCGGCCTGCTCAGCGTTTTCCGACAGCAGCGAGAACTCAGACAATTCTGCCAGTCCGTCTTCAGGCATCTCGGTCACGGTCTCTGACACTACTTTGGGCGGCCAGATGTGCGTCTAAGGGCTTTGCGTGTGCATCCATGGCTTTGCTCGTGCGTCTAGGGCTTTGCGTGTGCATCCACGGCGCGGATTTCGCGGATTTTCCGCCCTCAGCACACACCGAAAGCCCTCAGCGCACACCGAAAGCCGCCGAAAACCAATGTGCGGTGAGGCCGCGGAACGCGACCCCACCGCACACCGGTGCAGGAGAGTTACCCCTCGATGATGAACTCTTCGAGCTGGGCCCGCGCAATGTCGTCGGGCAGCTGCTGCGGCGGGCTCTTCATCAGGTAGGCGGACGCGGGGACCACCGGGCCGCCGATCCCGCGATCCTTGGCGATCTTGGCCGCCCGCACCGCGTCGATGATGACTCCGGCCGAGTTCGGCGAGTCCCACACCTCGAGCTTGTACTCCAGGTTCAGCGGCACGTCACCGAACGCGCGGCCCTCCAGCCGCACGTAGGCCCACTTGCGGTCGTCGAGCCAGCCCACGTGGTCGGTCGGCCCGATGTGCACGTCCTTGGTCTTGAACTCGCGCTGCAGGTTCGAGGTCACCGCCTGCGTCTTAGAGATTTTCTTGGACTCCAGCCGCTCACGCTCGAGCATGTTGAGGAAGTCCATGTTTCCGCCGACGTTGAGCTGCATGGTGCGGTCCAACTGCACACCGCGGTCCTCGAACAGCTTGGCCATCACGCGGTGGGTGATGGTCGCACCGACCTGGCTCTGGATGTCGTCGCCGACGATCGGGACGCCGGCGTCGGCGAACTTCTTGGCCCACACCGGGTCCGAGGCGATGAACACCGGCAGCGCGTTGACGAACGCCACGCCCGCGTCGATCGCGCACTGGGCGTAGAACTTGTCGGCCTCCTCCGAGCCCACCGGCAGGTAGGACACCAGCACGTCGACGCTGTTCTCTTTGAGGACCTTGACCACGTCGACCGGCTCGGCGTCGGAGAGCTCGATGGTGTCGGCGTAGTACTTGCCGATGCCGTCGAGAGTGGGGCCGCGCTGCACCGTCACGTTGGTGGGCGGCACGTCGGCGATCTTGATCGTGTTGTTCTCCGAAGCGAAGATCGCCTCCGACAGGTCGAACCCGACCTTCTTGGCGTCGACGTCGAACGCGGCCAGGAACTTCACGTCGCGCACGTGGTACTGGCCGAACTTCACGTGCATCAGGCCGGGCACCGTGTGGTTCTCGTCGGCCTCGAGGTAGTACTGCACGCCCTGAACCAGCGACGACGCGCAGTTTCCGACGCCGACAATGGCGACTCGTACCTCCGCCGACGCCTCGGGCACCCCGAACGGCTTGTGGTCACTCATAGGGCGTTCTCCTAACTTCATAACTTCTTCTCAGGTGTTCTCATGCCGGTTCGTGCAGGGGTTTCACGTCTGTTCGGAAAGGCCGGGCAGCGCCCGCTCCGCCGCGATGAGCTCGTTGAGCCACTTGACCTCGCGCTCGCTGGACTCGAGCCCGAGCTGGTGCAGCTGACGGGTATAGCGGTCGAATGAGCTGCTCGCCCGCCCCACCGCATCGCGAAGACCTTCGCGGCGCTCCTCGACCTGACGGCGGCGGCCTTCCAGGATGCGCATCCGCGCCTCCGCCGGCGTGCGATTGAAGAACGCCAAGTGGACTCCGAAGCCGTCGTCGGTGTAGTTGTGCGGACCGGTGTCGACCACCAGCTCACCGAAGCGCTGACGGCCCGCATCGGTCAGCTGGTAGACCCGACGCGCCCGCCGCACCGGGGTGCCGGCAGGCGCGGCATTCTCGGCAATCAGCCCTTCGGCCTGCATGCGCCGCAGGGCCGGGTACAGCGATCCATACGAAAACGCCCGGAACGCGCCGAGCAGGCCCGTTAACCGTTTACGTAGTTCATACCCATGCATGGGCGATTCGATCAAGAGACCCAGGATGGCAAGCTCAAGCATCGAAATACACCCCCTCGAAATGGATAGGAACGGCTAGGTATGGCTGGTTGCTTTGACTGACTTAGCGGTCCGACGCCTCGCGTCATCGTATCGTGTCGATATATTCGCCACAACACTACTTGTCGTTGGTGCGCTATTAGTCACACGGCTGGGGTGACAGCTGTGACGGCAGGGTGACCCGCCTGATGGTGCCATCACCTGCGAAAACGATGTACGCGCCACCGTAGTCGCTCAACACATACACCGACAGCGACAGCGTCCCCGGGGTGGTGGGTCGGTGGCGGGCTCGATCACCAAGTACGTGGTTTTGATGTCGGACTTCTTCATGCGGCCGCGACGTCGAATTTGGCGAGGTCAACCGCGACGGCACCATCGGTGGCGCTCTTGGCCGAGCGGGTCGGGTCGCCCATCCGCCGCGGTCGTTGTAGGCCAGCATGCGGCGGTCGTCGGCGGGGTCCGGGCGGTCGAGTAGCGCTTAGGTCGGGTAGATCACCAGCCGGAATCCCTCGGTGTCGTCGAATCTTTTGCGTGTTTGCTCCATCAGGCCGGTCAGCCCGCCGACCGACAGCAGCTCGGTGGGCGCCGCCAGCACCACCGGGCCCACTCCGTCGGGCTTTGCTCCAGGATCCGTCGTGAAATCCAGCGGCGAGCCGGTGTTGCCGTAGAGGCCCCAGCCGATGCCGACGCCCAGCAGCACCGACACGACGAAGGCGGCGGCCAGGACGCCCAAACCGCCGAGCTTCGGGGGCTTTAACGTCCGCGCGCCGGCCAGCGCCTGAAGCGCGGCGTCATCGGTTTGCAGGGCGTGCACCAAAGCCCGCAAATCGCCCAGGGTGATCCCATGGGTCGCCGCGCTGACGCGTTCCCGGTGCTCTTGATCCGAAATCTCGCCGTCGTTCAGGACATTGTCGAGAATCCGGCAGGCGTCCTGCCGGTCGCCGTCCTTGGCGCGAGTCGTCGATGCGGCCCCACCACGGAGCGGTGTCCCCAGCAATTTCGCCACGCCGATGATCGTCGAAGTCCCGTCCGGGTTCGGCAGAGGACGGGACGGCCGATCGCCGCGGCTCACGTCCGCAACGGCCTTGGTTGCGTATCGGTGGTGCGGGCGGCCACGTACTCTGGTCAACGTGCGACTGCAGCGACAAGTGGTGGACTACGCGCTTCGGCGGCGCTCCCTGCTCGCCGAGGTGTACTCGGGCCGCACCGGCGTATCCGACGTCTGTGACGCCAACCCGTATTTGCTGCGCGCCGCGAAATTTCACGGGAAACAGAGTCAGGTGATGTGCCCGATCTGCCGGAAGGAGCAGCTGACCCTGGTGTCGTGGGTGTTCGGCGACCGGCTGGGTGCGGTGTCGGGCTCGGCGCGCACCGCCGAAGAGTTGGTGATGCTGGCGACCCGATTCGAGGAGTTTTCGGTCCACGTGGTGGAGGTGTGCCGGACCTGCAGCTGGAACCACCTCGTGAAGTCGTATGTGATGGGCGCGGCACGCCCGGCACATCCCCCCAGGGGAACCCGGACTACGCGGACGGCGCGCAACGGCGCCCGCACGGCCATTGAGTAACGAAGGGCGCCACGACCAGTCGCCCGGTGACCTGAACGAGTCAGCGACTGAGCGAGTGGGCAAGCACGCGAGCACCGACCGGCCAGACAACCCTGACCGTCCGGAGCCGGACAGGCGCGACGCGCCCCAGGGGCCCGGCCGCCGCCGCCCGGTTCCCCCCGACGACCGGTTGACCACGATCCTGCCGCCCGTCGTCGACGACCGCTCGCCCCTGCGGCCCGACCCCATCCAGGAGGTCAAGGCCGCACTGGACCGCCCCCCGTCGGCGCCGCTGCACAGTGACCCGCTCGAAGAGGTCAAGGCCGCGCTGGACGGACGCGCGGCGCCGTCTCCGCGCCGCGACGTGCCGATGTCCGGGCGCCGCCCACCCGAAGGGCCTCCACCCCCTCCCCGACGGCCTGACGGGCCCGGGGGACCCGGGGGACCCGGTGACAGAGTCCCCCGACCGGGGGTCGATTGGAGCTGGGCCCAGCAGATCAATTGGTTGTGGGTGCGACGCGCGGCCTACCTCACCGCGGCGGCGCTGGTGCTGCTGCCGATCGTCACCTTCGGGATGGCGTACTTCATCGTCGACGTCCCCAAGCCGGGCAACATCCGCACCAACCAGGTCTCGACGATCCTGGCGAGCGACGGTTCGCAGATCGCCAAAATTGTTCCGCCCGAAGGGAACCGGGTCGACGTCAACATCAGCCAGGTGCCCGTGCATGTGCGCCAGGCGGTCATCGCCGCGGAAGACCGGAACTTCTATTCCAACCCGGGCATTTCGTTCAGCGGGTTCGCGCGGGCGGTCAACAACGACCTCTTCGGCGGCGGCGACCTGCAGGGCGGCTCGACGATCACCCAGCAGTACGTGAAGAACGCGCTGGTCGGTTCGGCGCAGCACGGTTTCAGCGGCCTGATGCGCAAGGCCAAGGAATTGGTCATCGCCACCAAGATGTCGGGGGAGTGGTCCAAAGACGATGTCTTGCAGGCGTATCTGAACATCATCTACTTCGGCCGGGGCGCCTACGGCATTTCGGCCGCCGCCAAGGCCTATTTCGACAAACCGGTCGAGCAGCTCACCGTCTCCGAGGGGGCTCTGTTGGCGGCGCTGATCCGGCGGCCGTCCTCGCTGGATCCCGCCGTCGACCCAAAGGGCGCCGCGGAGCGCTGGAACTGGGTGCTGGACGGCATGGTGGAAACCAAGGCGCTCTCGCCGAGTGACCGTGCGGCACAGGTGTTTCCGGCGACCCTGCCACCCGATCAGGCCCGCGCGGAGAACCAGACCACCGGCCCCAACGGGCTGATCGAGCGCCAGGTGACCAAAGAGCTGATGGAGCTGTTCAACATCGATGAGCAGACCCTGAACACCCAGGGGCTGCAGGTCACCACGACGATCGACCCAAAGGCGCAGCAGGCCGCGGAGAAGGCGGTGTCGAAATACCTCGAGGGGCAGGACACCGACATGCGCTCCGCGGCGGTGTCGATCGACCCGCACAACGGCGCGATACGCGCCTATTACGGCGGTTCTGACGCCAACGGTTTCGACTTTGCTCAGGCCGGGCTGCAGACCGGATCCTCGTTCAAGGTGTTCGCTCTTGTTGCGGCGCTGCAACAAGGTATCGGCCTCGGCTACCAGGTGGACAGTGCCCCGCTCACCGTCGATGGGATCAAGATCACCAATGTCGACGGCGAGAGCTGTGGGACCTGCAATATCGCCGAGGCGCTGAAACTTTCGCTCAACACCGCCTATTACCGGCTGATGCTCAAACTCAAGGGCGGGCCGCAGGCCGTCGCCGACGCCGCGCACCAAGCCGGTGTCGCGACCAGCTTCCCCGGCGTCGCGCACACGCTGTCCGAGGACGGCAAGGGCGGGCCGCCCAACAACGGAATTGTGCTGGGCCAGTACCAAACCCGACCCATCGACATGGCATCGGCGTACGCCACGCTGGCCGCGTCCGGTGTCTACCACCGGCCGCACCTGGTGCAAAAGGTCGTCAATGCCGAAGGCCAAGTGCTTTTCGACGCCGGCAACTCCACCAACAGCGGCGAGAACCGCATCGACAAGGGCGTCGCCGATAACGTCACCGCCGCGATGCAGCCGATCGCGGGCTATTCGCGTGGGCACAACTTGGCCGGCGGACGTCCCTCGGCCGCCAAGACCGGGACGGCGCAGTTGGGCGACACCCAGGCCAACAAGGATGCCTGGATGGTCGGATACACGCCGTCGCTCTCGACGGCGGTGTGGGTTGGCACCGTGCAGGACAACGTGCCGCTGGTAACGGCCTCGGGCGGAGAGGTTTACGGTTCCGGGCTGCCGTCGGACATTTGGAAGTCGACCATGGACGGCGCCCTGAAGGGCACCTCCAACGAGAGCTTCCCCAAGCCGAGCGAGATCGGTGGATACGCGGGCGTGCCCGCCGCGCCGCCCCCGCCGCCCGCGCTGCCGTCGGAGACCGTCATTCAGCCCACGATCGAGGTGGCGCCGGGTATCACCATCCCGGTCGGTCCACCCACGACGATCACCAACGCACCGCCGCCGCCCGGGGGCACGCAGCCGGGCTACCCACAGCCGGGCTACCCACAGCCGCGCGGGCCCCAGCCGGGCGGGCTGCAGCCTCCCGGCGTCCCACCGGGTGGCCCGCAAGCGCCCCCACCGTCGCCGTGACCGCCGCGCGGCAGCAGAGCACCCCCATCTCACCGCAGCCCTTGGCTGTCGATCTGCGCAGCGCCGACAACCGCGATTGCCCCAGCCGCACGGACGTTTTGGGCGCGGCGCTGGCCGATGTCGTCGGGGGAGCGGTGGGCCGGCACGCGCTCATCGGCCGGGCTCGGGTGATGACCCCGGTGCGGGTCATGTTCCTGATCGCGCTGGTTTTCCTGGCGCTCGGCTGGTCGACGAAGGCGGCGTGCCTGCAGAGCACCGACACCGGGGCCGGTGATCAGCGGGTGGCCAATTGGGAGAACCAACGCGCCTACTACGAATTGTGTTACTCCGACACGGTGCCCCTCTACGGCGCGGAGTTGTTGAGCCAGGGCAAGTTTCCCTACAAGTCGAGCTGGATCGAGACCGCCGCCAGCGGCGCGCCGCAGACCCGCTATGATGGCCGGCCCGCGGTGCGATACATGGAGTATCCGGTGCTGACCGGCGTCTATCAGTACGTGTCGATGGCGGTGGCCAAGACCTACACCGCGGTGAGCAAGGTGGCCCCCCTGCCGGTGGTGGCCGAGGTGGTGATGTTCTTCGACATCGCGGCGTTCGGCCTGGCGTTGGCCTGGCTGGCCACCGTCTGGGCGACCGCGGGCTTGTCGGGGCGGCGGGTATGGGATGCCGTCCTGGTGGCCGCCTCGCCGCTGGTGATCTTTCAAATATTCACCAACTTCGATGCTCTGGCAACGGCTTTCGCCATGGGCGGCCTGTTGGCCTGGGCTCGACGCAAACCGGTGCTTGCCGGTGTGCTGATCGGGCTGGGCGCCGCGGCCAAGCTCTACCCGCTGCTATTCCTGGGCCCGATGCTGGTGCTGGGCGTCCGGACCGGTCGCCTCGGCGCCCTGGCGCGCACGGCGGGGACGGCCGCGGCGACCTGGTTGTTGGTGAATCTGCCTGTGCTGGTGCTCTTTCCGCGTGGCTGGTCCGAATTCTTCCGGCTCAACACGCGGCGCGGCGAAGACATGGACTCGTTGTACAACGTGGTGAAGTCGTTCACCGGCTGGCGCGGTTTCGATCCCAGGCTGGGCTTCTGGGAGCCACCGACCGTATTGAACGCGGTGGTCGCGGTGTCGTTCGCGCTATGTTGTGCCGCGATCGCTTACGTCGCGCTCACCGCCCCGCGACGCCCGCGGGTGGCGCAGCTGGTGTTCTTGGTGGTGGCAGCCTTCCTGTTGACCAACAAGGTATGGAGCCCCCAGTTCTCGTTGTGGCTGGTGCCGCTGGGGGTGCTGGCGTTGCCGCATCGACGAATCCTGTTGGCCTGGATGACGATTGACGCCCTGGTATGGGTGCCCCGGATGTATTTCCTGTACGGCAACCCCAGCCGCGGGCTGCCGGAGCAGTTCTTCACCACGACGGTGTTGCTGCGCGACATCGCGGTCGTGGCGCTGTGCGCGCTGGTCCTCCGGCAGATCTACCGGCCCGAGGAGGATCTGGTGCGCTGGGGCGGGCGCGTGGACGATCCGGCGGGCGGCCCCTTTGACCGCGCGTCCGACGCCCCGCCCGGCTGGTTGCCCTCCTGGCTGCGTCCGCCGGGGCTGCGGCGCCCGGCCGCGCCGGCGCCGGAAATGGACACCGAAGCAGCGACCGCGGGGCAATCATGACCCTGGTCGCGATCCCGCTGTTCCCCCGGTTCACCGCGCTGGACGCCGTGGGTCCGTACGAAGTGCTGCAACGCATTCCATCGATCCATGTCGTGTTCGTAGGGCATCGCCGGGGTGAGGTGCGCACGGAAAACGGCATGCTCGGCGTCAGCTGCGACGCGACCTTCGACGAAGTCGGCGCTCCCGACGTGGTGGTGGTCCCCGGCGGCATCGGAACCCGCCAGCTGATCCACGACGAAGCCATCCGCGCCTGGCTGCGATCGGTGCATCCGAACACCACGCTCACCACCTCGGTGTGCACCGGGGCGCTGCTGCTGGCCGCCGCGGGCCTGCTGGACGGACTCACCGCGACGACACATTTTGCTGCCGCGGATCTGCTCAATGAGTTGGGCGCGCGGTATGTGCCCAAGCGAGTCGTCGAGCACTTACCGCAGCGGATCATCACCGCCGCGGGGGTGTCCAGCGGCATCGACATGGCCTTGCGGCTGGTCGAGCTCCTTGTCGACCGACTTGCCGCGCAGGCCGCCCAGTTGCTCATCGAATACGACCCGCAGCCGCCGTTCGACTCAGGTGCGCTCGCCAAAGCTGATGAGGCGACCAAGGCCAGAGCCAAGGAATATCACCAACGCCGGCAGTAACTCCACCGCTGATTTCGCCGGTCACCCCCACGTCCGGTAGCCTGGGGCGGTTGCCGACGCAGGCGACTCTCCTGCCGCGGATCGACCGTGGCCGCTCAGACCAGAGGAGGTGGTGAGGTTCCCATGCGTCCATACGAAATCATGGTCATTCTCGACCCCACGCTCGACGAACGTACCGTTGCCCCGTCGTTGGATACGTTTCTCAACGTCGTCCGCAAGGATGGCGGAAGCGTGGACAAGGTCGACATCTGGGGTAAGCGCCGCCTGGCCTACGAGATCGCCAAGCACGCCGAGGGCATCTACGTCGTCGTCGACGTGAAAGCCGAGCCGGCGACGGTTTCCGAGCTCGACCGCCAGCTGAGCCTCAACGAGTCGGTGCTGCGCA
This sequence comes from Mycobacterium sp., assembly GCF_025965855.1. Lineage (GTDB taxonomy): Bacteria > Actinomycetota > Actinomycetes > Mycobacteriales > Mycobacteriaceae > Mycobacterium. The sequence continues at coordinate 10,061 of NZ_JAOPWB010000340.1, forward strand.
CCAAAGTGATGCGCACCGACAAGCACTAAAAGCTGAATGCCCGCTGTCGCCGCCGTTGCTTAGGCTTGTTCAAGCTCGGCGAAACTACGTTCATGACCAACCCCCGTCCAAAGGCGGACCTAGGAGGACCCAGTGGCTGGTGACACCACTATCACCGTTGTCGGCAACCTGACCGCCGACCCCGAACTGCGGTTCACTCCCTCGGGTGCTGCCGTGGCGAACTTCACCGTGGCATCGACGCCGCGCATCTATGACCGGCAGAGCGGGGAATGGAAGGACGGCGAGGCGCTGTTCCTGCGGTGCAACATCTGGCGGGAGGCCGCCGAGAACGTCGCGGAAAGCCTCACTCGCGGCGCCAGGGTGATCGTCAGCGGTCGCCTCAAGCAGCGTTCCTTCGAGACCCGCGAGGGCGAGAAGCGCACGGTCTTCGAGGTCGAGGTCGACGAGATCGGACCGTCGCTTCGGTACGCCACCGCCAAGGTCAACAAGGCCAGCCGCAGCGGCGGCGGAGGCGGTGGTTTCGGCTCAGGCGGGGGCGGCGGCTCTCGCCCGGCGCCGGCCGCACAACCGAGCGGCGGATCGGGGGATGACCCGTGGGGCAGTGCCCCGGCCTCGGGATCCTTCGGCGGCGGCGATGAAGAACCACCGTTCTAAACCCAAACTTCAGACGAGTAGTAAACGGAAAGAAAGACAGACATGCCTAAGTCCACCAAGCGGCGCCCGGCTCCGGAAAAGCCGATCAAGGCGCGCAAATGCGTCTTCTGCTCCAAAAAGGGCCAAGCGATCGACTACAAGGACACGACGCTGCTGCGGACCTACATCAGCGAGCGCGGCAAGATCCGCGCCCGGCGGGTCACCGGCAACTGCGTGCAGCACCAGCGCGACATCGCGATCGCGGTGAAGAACGCCCGCGAGGTGGCTCTGCTGCCCTTCACCTCCTCGGCGCGTTGATCGCCGAAGCCCAACGGAAAGTGTCTGAACGATGAAGCTGATTCTGACGGCTGACGTCGACCACCTCGGGACTGTCGGGGACGCGGTCGAAGTCAAGGATGGGTACGGCCGCAACTTCCTGCTCCCTCGCGGCCTCGCGATCCAGGCCTCGCGTGGCGCGCAGAAGCAGGCCGACGAGATTCGGCGGGCCCGCGAAACCAAGACGGTGCGCGATCTCGAGCACGCCAACGAAATCAAGTCGGCGATCGATGCGCTGGGCCCGATAAGCCTGCCGGTCAAGGCCGCGGGCGACTCGGGCAAGCTGTTCGGCTCGGTGACCGCCGGTGACATCGTCGCCGCCATCAAGAAGGCCGGCGGACCGAACCTCGACAAGCGTGTCGTGCGGCTGCCCAAGACGCACATCAAGGCCGTCGGTAGCTACGGCGTCTCGGTGCACCTGCACCCCGAGGTCGACGCCGAGGTCGCGCTCGACGTTGTCGTGGACAGCTAACTAAGTAGCGTTTGCTCTCTCGAAGCGGCGGCCGCAACTCGGCCGCCGCCGAACCCTCTGGCGCTTGGCGAGCGCTTGGTCCGGGCTATGAAGGCTAGCGGGGTTGGTCGGCTGGCGAACTATTTCAGCGGTACCGCCGGGCGAACCTCTTAACCACCTCGTAACGCGGCGAAAATGTGGCCGAAAGCCAACACGCCCGGCGCAGTAACCTGCGACGACACGCCGTAGAGATTCTTGTCCACACCAAATGTGGTGGGTTGTACTGCTCTTATCAGCAGCGATGTCGCAGCGCCTCGAATTAATCCACAGGTTCTCCACACCCCGCTCAACACAGGTGTCGAAGGATATGCACACACGATGCACAGCCTTATGAACAGCGGCCCCTTTAAGTACTCGCCAGCAACGTTTACCGTCGTCCCCGCGCGGTGCGATATGGGTGCGATGGATCGTTGGGTGTCGGGGCCTTGACTTACGCTGCGGATATCAGTTATCGAATGTATGTTCGGGTGTGCGCGTGTCAGGGGAGGTGAGAGTCCGTGGCGGTCGTCGATGACCTGGCGCCTGGCATGGGTTCACCGCCGCCCAATGAAGAGTTCGGTCGCCAGCCTCCGCAGGATCTGGCCGCCGAGCAGTCGGTGCTGGGCGGGATGCTGCTGAGCAAGGACGCGATCGCCGATGTGCTGGAACGGCTGCGGCCGGGCGACTTTTATCGCCCTGCGCACCAGAATGTCTACGACGCGATCCTGGACCTCTACGGGCGCGGCGAGCCGGCCGACGCCGTTACGGTGGCCGCGGAGCTGGACCGCCGCGGAATGCTGCGCCGCATCGGCGGGGCACCGTATCTGCACACCCTGATCTCGACGGTGCCGACGGCGGCCAACGCGGGCTACTACGCGGGCATCGTCGCCGAGAAGGCGCTGCTTCGCCGGTTGGTGGAGGCCGGGACGCGGGTGGTGCAATACGGCTACGCGGGCGCCGAGGGCGCCGACGTGGCCGAGATCGTCGACCGGGCGCAGGCCGAAATCTACGACGTCGCCGACCGCCGGCTCTCCGAGGACTTCGTTCCGCTCGAGGATCTGCTGCAACCGACCATGGACGAGATCGACGCCATCGCGTCGAGCGGTGGCGTGTCGCGCGGCGTGCTGACCGGCTTCACCGAGCTCGACGAGGTGACCAACGGCCTGCATCCCGGTCAGATGATCATCGTGGCGGCCCGACCCGGTGTGGGTAAGGCGCTCGCGCTGGACACACCGCTGCCGACACCGACCGGCTGGACCACGATGGGCGATGTTGCGGTCGGCGACGAGTTGCTCGATGCCGACGGAATGCCGACGCGGGTGGTGGCCGCGACGGAGGTGATGCTGGGGCACCCGTGCTACCAGATCGAATTCTCTGATGGAACGGCGATCGTCGCCGATGCCGCGCACCAATGGCCGACGATTCGCGGGATCCGGACGTCGGCTCAGTTGCGTTGCGGTTGGGACACGATTGCTGCGGCCGGCGGGACGCCTCGCTACGGGTCCCTTGGGACCACGACCGCCTTGTTAGCCCCTGTACTGCAGATCGACTCAGTGCGTCGCGTGGAAAGTGCGCCGGTGCGTTGCGTCCAAGTGGACAATGCCGCGCGCCTGTATCTGGCCGGCCCAGGGATGGTGCCGACGCACAATTCCACGCTGGGATTGGATTTTATGCGGTCGTGTTCCATCAAGCACCGTTTGGCTAGCGTCATCTTTTCGTTGGAGATGAGCAAGTCGGAAATCGTGATGCGGCTGCTGTCGGCGGAGGCCAAGATCAAGCTCGCCGACATGCGTTCGGGCCGCATGAGCGACGACGACTGGACACGGCTGGCGCGGCGGATGAGCGAAATCAGCGAAGCGCCACTGTATATCGACGACTCGCCCAACCTGACCATGATGGAGATCCGCGCGAAGGCGCGCCGGCTGCGGCAGAAGGCGGACCTGCGGCTGATCGTGATCGACTACATGCAGCTGATGACGTCGGGCAAAAAGCACGAGTCGCGTCAGGTGGAAGTGTCGGAATTCTCCCGTCATCTCAAGCTTTTGGCGAAAGAGCTTGAAGTTCCGGTGGTGGCCATCAGCCAGCTCAACCGCGGTCCCGAGCAGCGCACCGACAAGAAGCCGATGCTGTCTGACCTTCGCGAGTCGGGATGTCTGACCGCATCTACGCGGATCTTGCGCGCCGACACGGGCGCCGAAGTGACGTTTGGTGAGCTGATGCGGACGGGCGAACGGCCCCTGGTGTGGTCGCTGGACGAGCGACTGCGCATGGTCGCCCGCCCGATGACTAACGTCTTCCCGAGCGGCCGCAAGGAGGTCTTCCGGCTTCGGCTGGCCTCGGGACGTGAGGTCGAGGCAACCGGCAACCATCCGTTCATGATGCTCGATGGCTGGACTCCCTTGGACCAGCTTAAGATTGGTGATCGCATCGCCGTACCCCGGCGCGTCCCCGAACCCGTTCACACGCATCGGATGGACGACTGCGAGGTGATACTGCTTGCCCACATGATCGGCGATGGGTCGTGTGTGAAGCGGCAACCGATCCGCTACGCGTCGGTGGACGAGGCAAACCTCGCCGCGGTGACTGTGTCCGCCGCGCACTTCGGAGTGACCGCGGTTCGCGACGAATACCCGGCGGCGCGGGTGACCACGCTGCGGTTGCCTTCGCCGGATCGGCTGGCACGCGGTCGGCGCAATCCCATCGCGGCCTGGCTCGATGGTTTGGGGCTGTTCGGGCGGCGCAGTTACGAAAAGTTCGTGCCCGAGGCCGTCTTTCGTGCGCACAACGACCAGGTGGCGTTGTTCCTGCGTCACCTCTGGGCCACCGACGGGTCAGTGCGGTGGGACGCAAAGGTCGGCCAAGCGCGGATCTACTACGCATCGACCAGTCGACGCCTTATCGACGATGTGGCCCAACTACTGCTTAGGGTAGGCGTGTTTGCACAGATTAGGCACCCACCAAAGCTTGGCTACCGTGACTCGTGGCACCTGCTCATCTACGGTGCGGAGAATCAGACGCGTTTCCTTAATCACGTCGGTGTGCATGGGGCGAAAGCAGCAGCGGCACAAGAGGTCCTGTCTCATCTCAAAAGCGTGGTGCGCAACACAAATCTGGACACCGTCCCGAAGGAGGTTTGGGCGCAAGTTCGAACGGTGCTCTCTGCTAAGCAAATAACACACCGACAGTTCGCTTCGGCTATGGGTACGCAGTTTTGCGGATCTACGATGTGGAAGCACTCTCCAAGCCGATCCAGGCTGCACCGTGCCGCGGCACTGCTCGATGACAGTGATATTCACACGCTGGCCACAAATCACGTGTTCTGGGACAGGGTGGTAGAGATTACTAGCCTTGGAGAACAAGATGTCTACGATGGAACCGTAAGTGGGACACACAATTTCGTTGCCAACGGTGTCGCGGCTCATAATTCTTTGGAACAAGATGCCGACATGGTGATCCTGCTGCACCGCCCCGACGCATTCGAGCGCGACGATCCGCGCGGGGGAGAGGCGGACTTCATTCTCGCCAAACACCGCAACGGCCCGACTAAGACGGTCACAGTCGCACACCAGCTGCACCTGTCACGATTCGCCAACATGGCCAGATGAGGTCCGTTCAAGATCATCGTCTATCATGACGAAATCCCTTGCGGCACAACACCTTTGAGCGTAGTGTTGAGATTCTCAAAACGCTCCTCGTCGGTGTTCTGTTCGGAGTCCATTTGGACATGAAAGTGAGATTCTCGAATTCCAGCGTGCCCCGCAACGAAATGCATGCCTTGACGAGTACCAACTGGGCGGCATCGACCCGATGTGCTGAGCAATGACTGCACGAGCCCGGAGGCGCTTCAATCCGTAGATTCCGCGAAGTTTGCGGCGGCGAATGCGGCACAGTAAGCACGGTATCGTTTGAGTGCATTCGACGGGAGGGCGATTGTGAGCTACACGATCTATTTCATTCACGGAACTGGTGTGCGCGATGTCGCCGCGACGATACAACAACTGCGCGAGCGCGGGGCGCGGCTGCTGGCCTGGAAGCCAGAACAGATCGTCCCGATCGAATGGGGCCGGGCCAAGGGGCCTGAACCCCTCGATATCTCCCCGGCCCTCCCACCGTCCACGCGGGGCGCACAGTTGCCCGGAGCCCCGATCCCTGAGGATCCGGCGGCGCTGTGGAAACTGCTGATGGCCGACCCCTACGCCGAGCTCCGCGTACTCGCAGTAGGACCGAGCATGACGAGCGCGACCAGCGCAGGCGCAAAGATCGATCCAACCGCACAAACCCTGTCGACCCGAATACTGCAGCGGCTGCAATCTCTCACACTCGACCACAACGACGCCGCCGCGGCCGGCGTGTCCGCGAAACAGGTCAGCAGCGCCGGACTGGAACTCGCGCGCAGCTCGCTGGTCGCAACGGCCGCCAACAAAGCAGGCAGCCTGGGTCAAATCGCGGAGGTCGCTTCTCGCGCAACGGTCGCCATCGTGCTCAGCGCACCGCTGAACGACGACTCCCCGCCCCCGCTGGCCCTGTATGACCCGGCAGCCCGCGACAACCTCGTCATCGCCGTCGCCAATGCGCTGGACCCTGACGGCCAGCGCGGCATCTTCACCGACGCCGCCAAACGCGTTGTCGGTGAAATCGCCACCAAGGTCGCCATGCAAAGACGCCAGGACTTCATGGGCCCACTGAGCAACTTTCTACGCGACGTCAGCTTCTACCTGCAACACGGCGCCGTCGTCCGCGACTACATCGCCAAGGTGATCCGCGACCACTCCGGCGACAGCAAGGTCGTGGTGCTAGGGCACAGTCTGGGTGGCATCGCCGCCGTCGATCTGCTAGCCGACCCCGCGGCGGCAAGCGGCGCCGCGAAGCTGCCCGTCGATCTGCTCATCACCGTCGGCTCCCAAGCCCCCTACCTATATCTAATGGACTCGCTGGCATCGCTATCGCCAACCAAACCCGACGCCCAGCCATTTCAGCCGTGGTTGAACATCTACAACCCCGAAGACCTGTTGTCATTCTGCGCGCAACGAGTCTTCCCCGCCGCCACCAATATCCACGACGTAGCGCTGAAAGCCGACGTCCCGTTCCCCGCGTCCCATAGCGCCTATTGGGCCCAGGACAGCCTCTACAACATCCTCGAGCAACACCTGCCGTCATGAACGACGCCGACACCACATGGGCGCTGGTCATCGGCATCGACGTCTACGACAACGTCACACCGCTCGCGGGCGCCGTGCTCGACGCCATCGAAGTGGTCGGCTGGCTACGCGACCTCGGCGTCAAAGACGACCGGATTCTGCTACACGCCTCCCCATGTACTGCAGCCCTCGCACCACTGAAGGCCCTCGGCATCCCGCCTCGTGGCTGCACCGAGCCCGAAATCTGGACATCACTATCAACACTGTTGGACAACAACGGATCTCGACTATTCGTCTTCCTGCTCGGGCACGGTTTCTACCTCTTGGACGGCGGATGCGTCTTCCTCACCAAAGAGGCTGACCACAACGCGCTGACCAACTACGGCATCGACTGGCTGGCGGATCTGCTGCGGGGTAGGAAATACGATCGGCAGTTTATCGTCATGGACGGCTGCCTCAACTACGCCTACCCGCCATCGGACCGCCCAACCGTCGAGGCCGGCAGACACCCTGGCGCGAAAGTCGGCGCACCGCTAGAGGGCGTCAGCCAATGGTTCGCACGCGCAGCATCCCAAGGAGAAACCGCAGCCGAGCCCAACAGTCGCGGACTGTTCACCGCGAAGCTGCTCGAAACCCTCAACCTGATCTCCCCAAACCCGCGATGCACCGTAATCAACGACACCACAGGCGAATACGAAATCGACTTGTACACGGCGATCACCAACATTGTGAGTCCCTCCGTCTCCAAGATCATCCCGACGCAACACCCCGGCATCAAACGGCTGGACGAGGGTCCGGCCGACGGCCAAGCCATCGTCGCAGCCGTCGCGCCCAAAGGCACAGTGGCGCTGCAAACCCTGGTCGATCCCGCCGCCGCCGTCGTAGACATCGACTCCGTCACCCTGCAGTCGCGACAGTACCTGTGGAGGCGCACGGTTCCCGGCGTGACGGACACCTCACTGAAGCTGCCATTCACCACCGTCTTGCCCATCGACATGAATCTGATCGGGTGGTGCGACCTGAGGCCGTCAACCGACTGGCGCGATCCCGACCCACTCAAAAGGACCACCGGCGACGGTCGCGACATCGTGTTCACGCTCGAAAAGGACTGGAGCAGCCAGACACTAAAAGTGACCACCATCGGCAGGGACAACGCAGTCGTCGCAGCGATGACGCCGGACGCCGTCAACGCCGCATCCGACGTCATTGCCGCAGAAGACGCCCAGGACACCATCTGGCTGTCCCCGTCCCGCACCGGCGCGGTACTGCGCACACAAGTCGGCGACGAACAACTACTGCCCGCCATCAGCCAGAGAATCGCTGACGCGATCGACATCAACACCCCAGGCGAAGTGCACACCTCGATCGAGTTCCAGCACCTGCCACCCCCCGAACCGCGCTGGCAGGGCTGGATGCTCGACATCGACCTCGATCTGACACACGCCGACGCCCTGGGCGGCTTCGCCGCTGACCGAGACGACGTACGAATCGACGGCGTCTCCATGTCCTTGCACCAGCTCGCAAACCGCCGACAAGTCGCCATCAGTGGTCTAGGCCCGGCGCTGGTCGAGCTGGACCTACCGTGGGGCCGATGGACCACCATCGTCGAACCACCCGATGACCCGACGAAATCCCAACCGAGACTTGAGTTCCCCGAAACCGTGGGACTGCCGCCCATCAGAAACACCCTGCGCGACACTGTCCTGAAACCGGGGTCGCACACAGCTGAAGCTATTGCTGCCGGTCGGCCGGCGTTCGCGCTCGCGGTTACCTCCGACGAACAGCTCGAGGTCTTCGCCGCGCCGAGCGGGGTGGCCAAGCAGGTCTTGGAAGGCGCGAGCCCGACCGACGGTTGGACGGCCCTGGAGGATCATGGCGAGCGGCTGGGTGCGGTGACGGTGTACGCAAAAACCCCGAAGTATTTGCCGATAGGCAGACTTGCTGCCCCCTCCAACTCATCGTCCCTGTATTTCCCGATGTACCTACCAAACCTGGCCTTCGACAATCGGATTGCTCCGCGTGTCGAGCCGTTGAGCATCGACCCGTCGCCATTGTGGGACTTGCTTGTATGCGCGGGTCGGCTGCATGCGCTCACCGAAGACAGCGCATGGAACGTGCTCAAGTCTGCCGCCGACCCAACGCTGGCTGTCACCGCGAGCTACGGCTGCTATATAAACGGCTTCACCGAACCGCTGGAAAAGCTTCTAGAACGATGGTTACGCGTCGCAAAGGATGGCGAGACCGCAAGCGGGGTTCCCGACGTTGTCATCCTGTGGCATGCGTATGCCATGAATACCAGTGCCTCGCATGCCCGCACGCATCCGCTGCTGTCCCGGCCCAACCCGCAGCGGCTACAAGAACTCGCAACCCACGGCCGCGTCCCGATGCTTCGATGGGGAGTCAGCATCGGCCGATCGGTCGCCGAGCACTACGACATACCCGAACTCGCAACCACCCTCGCACACATCGAGGACCGGCTGGAATTAACGTCAACGTGGACGCTATGGCACGACGACGGCATCAACGGCTTCGCCGCCGGACCCGCCAGCGCAGAACCCGACGAAGTCTCGGATGCCCTCGCCAGCGCCGAGGAATGCCGGCCGACCTACTTCTCGAACCGGCCGCAAAACACCACCGCCGGCGAGCCCCCCGCGGTCAATCTGAACCGCAGATACACCTTCGACACCTTCGTCACCGGGGCCTCCAACAGATTCGCTCACGCCGCGACCCTCGCGATTGCTGAGGCGCCGGCCCGGGCCTACAACCCGTTGTTCATCTGGGGTGAATCCGGACTCGGCAAGACACATCTATTGCACGCAGCCGGCAACCACGTCCAACGCCTGTTTCCGGGCATGCGCGTCGAATATGTGTCGACCGAAGAGTTCACCAACGACTTCATTAACTCGCCGCGCGATGACCGCAAAGCGTCGTTCAAGCGCAGTTACCGGGACGTCGATGTGCTGTTGGTTGACGACATCCAGTTCATCGAGGGCAAGGAAGGCATCCAAGAGGAGTTATTCCACACCTTCAATACCCTGTACAACGCCAACAAGCAGGTCGTGATCTCCTCCGACCGGCCACCCAAACAGATTGCGACACTTGAGGATCGGCTGAGAACCCGGTTCGAGTGGGGTCTGATCACCGACGTTCAGCCGCCTGAGCTGGAGACGCGCATCGCGATTCTGCGCAAGAAGGCTCAGATGGAGCGGCTCGATGTGCCCGGCGATGTAATCGAGTTGATCGCCAGCAGCATCGAACGCAACATCCGGGAACTCGAAGGCGCGCTGATCCGTGTCACCGCATTCGCATCGTTGAACAAGGCGCCGATCGACAAGGCTCTGGCCGAGATCGTGTTGCGCGACCTGATCGCCGACGCCAGCACCTGACTGAGTGCGGGTTGATGCGGGGCGGATGGCTGGCGATGGTGCGACTGCTGAAGTGCGGCCCGTGGCATCGGGGAGGATGGGACCTGATACACGAGCGCGGAAGGCCGATCTCTCTGTTGCGGTGGGCGCGGCGCGGGCTGCGGGTGAAACCTGGACGGCGAGCGGCGCGGCGCTCGGCGTCACCCGGCAGGTGGCGCAGAGGCGATTCGGCAGGTAGCGGGTCCGAGGCGTACGAATCCGAGATGTGGCCGCGTCAACGGTGCCTGGTGCCAAGCGCGGGCGCGGTTTACGCCGGTGGTCTCGCCGGTGATAGCACTGTAAATGATTGTCCTGCTCCAGATTCCGCCCGGAAGGACAGGCCCGAGATGTCAGGTGACGAAAGCGGTTGCAGGTAAGGCCTTGTACAAACCCGCGTAGCGCAGGTGTTGAGGTTTGCGCGAATAAGCCCACGTGAAAAATGACACGATGATGAGACAGATCGGGGATGACATTTCGTGAGACACGCCGCGTTTGCCCGAGGTCAGAGCATCGCGGTATGACATGAACTTTGAGAAGCTACATCAATAGATTTCCCAAGCGGTCCAATTACAGTGCGAGCGTTCGCTCCTCACAAGGTGAAAGTGTCTTTCGTCGTTCCCAGTAATATCAAATATTTCTGGAGCGAGAGGGGCAGGCACGCAAACCATGCCGCCTCGTCTCCCGGGTTGGGCAGGATGTTTCCATATTCAATCATGTCGGTGGGCGCCAGATTACAGACGTATACCCAAATCGATTCCCGGGGGACCTTCGAGATGCGGTTGACATCATTGAGGATGTTCAGCACCATGGCGGCTCGCTGCTTTTCTGTTCTGCCGGCACGTATATCGGCCCGTATCCAGATGTGATTTGAGGTTGGCTCTCCCGCCTAAGTAACGTTGCTCGGTTTGATCCTCCCGGATCACTACTTGGACAAAGAATGGCGGCGCTCCGGTTGCCTGGCTGTGACGATTGGTGATGGCTTTCGCAAGCTCCGTCTTTTGTGAGGGGTCGAGGAGGCTTGGCGGGACGGAACAAACGTATGTTGGCACTAATTTCTCCTTTTCAGCCGGAGGAAGCATCCCCACAAGTGAACAACTTCGATAGTCAACAACCTTCGACCCAGCGGCTGCGCATCTGCCGCGTTGATGACTTTCGGCCGCCCGCGTGGTAGCGAATCTGGGGCGCCATGGCTGCTCGGAGTCGAAGGCTACGCGGCAGTGCGGAGGTTATGGACGTCGATCACGACCAGTGCCGCGTCTAGCAGCGGCGTGGGGATGGTGTGCTGGCGGGCGCGGTCGTGGAAGTCGCGAAGGACGGTGACTTCGATCGGCCGGCCGGCTTTCATGTCACGGAGCATCGATGGTCCGAAGGTCGAAGATGGGTCGGTGAGGTTACCCTCAAGCCCGGCGAGCACCGAACCTGCCAGGGCATGTCCGTCTGCGGCTGCAGCAGCGGCGACCTCGGCTAGGACACTGCGCGTTAAGTCGCGTCCGCCTGGTGCCCGGGCGATGATGCCGATGGTGTCGCCGGCCAGGCATGTCAGGACGGCGTTCGCGGTGATGAACGCGAATTTTTCCCACATAGCGGCCAGCACATCGTCACGGACTGTTACGGCAACGTTGTCGACGGCGAGCTCGGCGGTCGTGCGGCTCAAGGCATCCGAGCGGCCGCCGTCGAGCTGGCCGAGCTCGAGTTGAACGCCCGGAACGATTTCTTCGATTGTGCCGTCCGCACGCAGTGAGGTCGCCAATCTCGCCGCGGCACCCAACACGACTTCGAGCCCGAATGCCGCGGTGAGCATCGACAGGTGGCTGATCCCGTTCATGATTGGCACGATCCGCGTGCCGGGTGCAACGGCCTGGCTGACGTCGTTGATCGCCGAGGAGACCACGTTTGTCCGCACCGCCACTACGATGACGTCGTAGCAACCACGAAGCTCTGAGACTGTCACGGCATCGACGGGGATGGTCTGCAGACCGGTGACGTGGCGAACGCGCAAACCTTCGGCTGACAGCCGCGCCAACGCCGGTGGGTGGACCAGGAAGGTGACGTCTCGCCCGCCGGCGATCA
>NZ_JAOPWB010000342.1 GCF_025965855.1 Mycobacterium sp.
ATCGCGTCGCGGCCGGGCGCCGTGCGGCACGGCGCGCCCGCCGCGGCTCCGCCCGGCGGGTGACCCTGATCCGCGACGAGACCGGATCGGTGATCGTGGGCCTGGCGCGCTGGCTGCCGGCCGACGACCGGCCGGTCATCGACGGCGAGGCGGTCGTCGACGACACCACGCTCTTCGACGGGGAGGTCGCCGCCGTGCGCATCGAGCCGACGCTGGCCGTGCCGGGCCTGCGCGCCTCGGTGCGGCGGGGCCGGATGTGGCGCCGGTGGGTCGCCGGCCGCGCGGCCCAGCTGGGCAGCACCGGCGTCACCGTCGTGCGGGACGGCGTCGCGGCGCCGCGCACGGCGCGCCGATCGACGTTCTACCGCCACGTCGAAGGTTGGCTGCTGGTCGACTGAAGAGATGTTTTCGCGTGCTGGTCACATTTTGGGCCGGCGAGGTGTCGATGTTTTGAGATCTCAGGAGGCTCAGCCGGATGACACAAATCAACGTCGCCGCCTATTGGACGACGACTGGCGTGCTCGCCGCCGAGTGTTTCGTAGGTGGGCTGATGGGCGCTTTGCGGTTGCAGCCGTTCAAGGGCGTCGTGACACATCTTGGATATCCGCCGTACTTCATGACCATTCTCGGTATCTGCTACGTGTCGGCCGGCGTCGTGCTTCTGGCACCACGCCTGCCGCTAGTCAAGGAGTGGGCATACGCGGGTCTGATGTTCGTCTACGCGGGAGCAACGGCGTCGCATCTCTGGGTCGGCGATGACGCCACAACCCTGGTGGGTCCCCTAATACTCGTGGGGCTCACCGCTGCCTCCTGGGCGCTGCGCCCGCAACGGCGACGAGTGTCTCGCTAAAGGCCGGCGAGCCGCGGGTCCGGTAGTTTCGAGCGGTGAGCTTTCCCGCGCGGCAACACGAATCGGTGCGGCCCAGCCCGCTCTTTTTGGCCCTGGTCGCCCTGACGGCGGTCGGCGGCGTGCTGGCCTGGCTGGCCGGATCCAGCGTGCGGCCCTTGTCCTATGCCGGTGTCTTCATCTTCGTGATCGCCGGCTGGCTGGTGTCGCTGTGCCTGCACGAATTCGGCCACGCGGTGACCGCCTGGCGATTCGGCGATCACGACGTCGCGGTGCGCGGCTATTTGACCCTGGACCCGCGGCGCTACAGCCACCCCGCGCTCTCGCTCCTGCTGCCGATCGTGGTCGTCGCGTTGGGCGGGATCGGCTTGCCGGGTGCCGCGGTGTACGTGCGGACATGGTTCATGACGCCCGCCCGCCGGACCATGGTCAGCCTGGCGGGGCCGGCGGCGAACCTGGTGCTGGCGGTGCTCCTGCTGGTGTTGACGCGGTTGTTCTACAACCCCGCCCACGGTGTGCTGTGGGCGGGGGTGGCCTTCCTGGGATTCCTCCAGCTCACCGCCGTGTTGCTGAACCTGCTGCCCGTCCCGGGCCTGGACGGGTACGACGCCCTGGAGCCGCATCTGAGTCCCGAGACGCAGCGCGCGCTGGCCCCGGCCAAGCAGTGGGGCTTCTTCATCCTGATTTTCTTGCTGTTGGCGGGCAGCCAGTGGTTCTTCGCAGTTGTGCTCTGGTTGTTCGATTTCTCCGGTGTGCCGCACGTGTTGGTGGCTTGGGGCAACTCGCTGACCCGGTTCTGGAGCGCCTGGTTCTAGCCCTTGCAATATATGCGTCATTACGCATATATTGCAAGCTATGGGCGCCGGCCACAATCACACCCCCGACGAGACCGATTCGTCGCGGATGATCCCCCGCATGATCGTCGCCGCGGCGATCCTGGCGGCGTTCTTCGTCGTGGAACTGACCACCTCGCTGCTGATCAACTCGATCGCGCTGCTCGCCGACGCCGGGCACATGCTGACCGACGTCGTCGCGGTGTTCATGGGACTGGCCGCCGTGACGCTGGCCCGCCGGGGCAGCTCGTCGCCCGCGCGCACCTATGGGTGGCATCGGGCGGAGGTCTTCACCGCGGTCGCCAACGCCGGGCTGCTGCTCGGGGTGTCGCTGTTCATCCTCTTGGAGGCGATCCGGCGGCTCAAGGACACCCCGTCGATCCCCGGCGTGCCGATGATCGTGGTCGCGCTGGCCGGGCTGCTCGCCAACCTCGTGGTGGCGCTGCTGCTGCGGTCGCACTCGGCGCAGAGCCTGGCGGTCAAGGGCGCCTACATGGAGGTGGTCGCCGACAGCGTCGGCAGCCTGGGCGTGCTGATCGCCGGCGTGGTCACCGTGACGACGCGCTGGCCGTACGCCGACGTGGTGGTCGCGGTGCTGGTCGCGCTGTGGGTGCTGCCCCGGGCCATCTCGCTGGCCCGCGACGCGCTGCGCATCCTGTCCGAGTCGTCGCCGACCCACATCGACGTGGAGGAGCTGCGCAGCGCGCTGGGTGCCGTCGACGGCGTGACCGAAGTGCACGACCTGCACGTGTGGACGCTCTCGCCCGGCAAGGACATGTGCACCGCGCACCTGACCAGCGACGGCGACTCCGCCCGGGTGCTGCAGGCCGCGCGCGCGGTGCTGTCGGAACGCGGGCTGGACCACGCCACCGTCCAGATCGAGTCGCCGGACCGGCAGCGCGACTGCACGGAAGGCTTCTAAAGACCCAAAGCCTGGCGCGCCGCGGGGTCGCAATCCTCGAGCAGATCCAGGCAGCGCAGGTATTCGTCGGTCTCGCCGATGGTGTCGGCGGCCTTGGCCAGCGCCGCCACGCAACGCAGGAAGCCGCGGTTGGGCTCGTGCGCGTACGGCACGGGGCCGAAGCCCTTCCAGCCGTTTCGGCGCAGCTGGTCCAGGCCGCGGTGGTAGCCGGTGCGGGCGTACGCATAGGCCGTGACGGCCCTGTCTTCCGCCAGCGCCTCTTCGGCGAGCGCGGCCCAGGCCACCGACGCCGACGGGTGCGCGGCGGCGACACTGCTCGGGTTCTGGTTGGCGAGCAGCTCCGCCTCGGCGTCGCTGTCGCCGGGCAGCAGGGTCGGTTCGGGTCCGAGGAGATCTCCCATCGATGTCATGCCGACTATCTTGCCGTTCCCGGGGCTCGGGTCGTTAAGCTCCCTACATGCCCAATCCACCCGAACCCGACCGCGGCGCCACGCCGAGCCGGCCGACCGGCGAAGGGGCAGCCGAGAACCAGCCGCTGGTGCCCAGCGACCCCGAGACCGAGACCGTGGTGATCAACAAGGGCGATCAGGACACCGATGCCGAGGCCGTGGAAGGCCAGCAGCGCGAGCGTCGTTTCACCGCCCCCGGGTTCGACGCGAAGGAGACCCAGGTCATCGCCACTGCCGCGGAGCCGGCCACGGAGGTATTCGCGTCGCCGCCGGGCGCGGAAGGCGCGCCGCCACAGATGGGCGTTCCCCCGAAAGCCGCTGTGCCGCAATCAATTCCACCCCGGCTGGGGGCAAAGCTCCGGACTACCCGGCAAGTCAACTGGGGTTGGGTGCTGGCGCTGGTGGTGATCGTGCTGGCGCTGGTGGCGATCGCGATCCTCGGCACCGTGCTGCTGACCCGGAGTAAACACTCGAAAGTCTCTGAGGAAGACCAGGTTCGGCACACCATCCAGCAGTACGACGTCGCGGTGCAACGGGGCGATCTGACCTCGCTGCGCACCGTCACGTGCGGGACCGTCCGCGACGGATACGTGGATTACGACGAACACGCGTGGCAGGAAACCTATCAGCGGGTCTCGGCGGCCAAGCAGTATCCGGTGATCGCCAGCATCGACCAGGTCGTCGTCAACGGCCAGCACGCCGAGGCGAACATCACCACGTTCATGGCGTACGACCCGTCGCTGCGGTCGACGCGCAGCCTCGACCTGCAGTACCGCGACGAGCAGTGGAAGATCTGCCAGTCCCCCAGCGGCTAGCTTTGATTGCGCGAGCAGACGCAAAAGCCCCCATTTCGTGCCGAAAATGGGGGCTTTTGCGTCTGCTCGGCAATGTCAGCCGAGCGTCTTCCCGGCGCAATGCAGGTCGTTGCAGGCCTCCACGACCCGCTCGGTCATGCCGGCCTCGGCCTTCTTGAGGTAGGTGCGCGGGTCGTAGGCCTTCTTGACGCCCACCTCGCCGTCGACCTTGAGCACGCCGTCGTAGTTGGCGAACATATGGCCCGCGATCGGGCGGGTGAACGCGTACTGGGTGTCGGTGTCGACGTTCATCTTCACCACGCCGAACTTGAGTGAGTCCTCGATCTCAGACTTCAGCGAACCCGAACCGCCGTGGAACACGAAGTCAAACGGCTTGGCGTCGGCGGCCAGGCCCAGCTTGGCCGCCGCCACCTGCTGCCCCAGCGCCAGCACGTCGGGACGTAGCTTGACGTTGCCGGGCTTGTAGACGCCGTGCACGTTGCCGAACGTCGCGGCCAGCAGGTACTTGCCGTGCTCGCCGTTGCCCAGCGCGTCGACCGTCCTCTCGAAATCCTCGGGAGTGGAGTAGAGCTTGTCGTTGATCTCGTGCGCGACGCCGTCCTCCTCACCACCCACCACGCCGATCTCGACCTCGAGGATGATCTTGGCGGCCGCGGCCTCCTTGAGCAGCCCCTGGGCGATGGCGAGATTTTCCTCGACCGGCACCGCGGAGCCGTCCCACATGTGTGACTGGAACAAAGGATCGTTGCCCGCGCTCACACGTTCGGCCGAGATCGCCAGCAGCGGCCGCACGTAGCTGTCCAACTTGTCCTTGGGGCAGTGGTCGGTGTGCAGCGCGACGTTGATCGGGTATCTGGCCGCGATGCTGCGGGTGAATTCGGCCAGCGCGACGGCGCCGGACACCATGTCCTTGACCCCGAGGCCCGAGGCGAACTCCGCACCGCCCGTGGAGAACTGGATGATGCCGTCGCTGCCGGCATCGGCGAAGCCCTTGATCGCGGCGTTGACCGTCTCCGACGAGGTGCAGTTGATGGCCGGGAAGGCGTACGCGTTCTCCTTGGCGCGTCCCAGCATCTCGGCGTAGACCTCGGGCGTTGCGATGGGCATGAGCTCCTCCTGGCGGCTGGGTCCGTCCAGTATCGCAAGACCGGTATGTTGAGACATCGTGAGCACCGTGGTGACGGCCCTGCCGGACATCCTCGACCCAATGTACTGGCTGGGCTCCAACGGCGTCTTCGGGAAAGCGGTGCTGCCCGGGATCCTGGTCATCGTCTTCATCGAGACCGGGCTGCTGTTTCCGCTGCTGCCGGGCGAATCGCTGTTGTTCACCGGCGGGCTGCTGGCCGCGCACCCGAACCCGCCGGCGAGCATCTGGGTGCTGGCGCCGTCCGTCGCGCTGGTCGCGGTGCTGGGCGATCAAACCGGCTATTTCATCGGGCGGCGGATGGGGCCGGCGCTGTTCAAGAAGGAAGATTCGCGGTTCTTCAAGAAGCACTACGTGTCGGAGTCGCACGCGTTCTTCGACAAGTACGGGCCCTGGGCGATCATCCTCGCCCGGTTCGCCCCGTTCGTGCGGACGTTCGTCCCGGTGGTCGCCGGGG
>NZ_JAOPWB010000343.1 GCF_025965855.1 Mycobacterium sp.
TAACGCTGGGCGCCGATGTGGTGCTGCACTCGACCCCCAAATACATCGGCGGGCACTCCGACGTGGTGGGTGGCGCGCTGATCACCAACGACCAGGAACTGGACGACGCCTTCGCCTTCCTGCAGAACGGGGCCGGCGCGGTGCCGGGCCCCTTCGACGCCTACCTGACGATGCGCGGGCTGAAGACGCTGGTGCTGCGGATGCAGCGGCACAGCGAAAACGCTGTGGCGGTAGCGGAATTCCTCGCCGAACATCCCGCGGTGGGCGCGGTGCTGTATCCGGGTCTGCCCGGCCACCCCGGGCACGAGATCGCGGCGCGGCAGATGCGCGACTTCGGCGGCATGGTCTCCGTGCGCATGCGCGGGGGCCGGCGCGCCGCCGAGGACCTGTGTGCCCGCAGCAAGGTGTTCATCCTGGCCGAGTCGCTGGGCGGTGTTGAGTCGCTGATCGAGCTGCCCAGCGCCATGACGCACGCGTCGACGGCCGGTTCGCAACTGGAAGTGCCCGACGACCTGGTGCGGCTTTCGGTCGGCATCGAGGACGTCGCCGACCTGCTGGCCGATCTCGAACAGGCGCTGAGCTAAGGACTCGCCGAGTGCGAATCTGACGACGCGCCGACCCGTCGCAGGATTCACACTCGACGCGGCGGGCGGGCGGGGATCGCTAGGAGTGGTACGGCTCCGCGCTGACCAACGTGACCTCGACGGTGTTGCCGTTGGGCACGGTGTAGCGGCGAGTCTCGCCGACCTTGGCGTCGATCAGGGCCCCGCCCAGCGGTGAGAGCGGCGAGAACACCTCCAGCTTGCCTTCGTTGACGCCCTCCTGGCGGGTGGCGATCAAAAACGTCTCGGTGTCCGACTTGTCGCCGTTGTAGTAGACCTTTACCACCGAACCGGGCAGCGCGACGCCGGACTGCTTGGGCGCCTCGCCGACCTTGGCGCTGTTGAGCAGGTCCTGCAGCTGGCGGATGCGGGCCTCCTGCTGGCCCTGCTCGTCGCGGGCGGCGTGGTAGCCGCCGTTCTCGCGGAGGTCCCCCTCCTCTCGGCGGTCGTTGATTTCCGCGGCGATGACCGGACGATTCGCGATCAACTGGTCGAGCTCGGTCTTGAGTCGGTCATGTGACTCCTGGGTCAGCCAGGTCACCTGAGTGTCCGTCATCTCGTCGTGCTCCTCGTATTTCTCGTTCCGCGTAATCCGCGCAGGCCTCGATAAGTCTTTGCAACCCGCTGCTGGGGCTATCCGGTCCCGCCCCCGCCGCCGCTCCATTCTTCCGACGCCCTTTAATGCAGCAATACACGGTCCCTAGGGGAACCGTGCATTCATCCATGTTACCACCGCGCAAACAGATGATGACTCGATATTCGCTGTTCGTCTTGATCGTGCGGTCAGGCCGGGCGCAGGTAGCCGGGCACCTCGGTGCCGCAGCCGTAGATGTCGGCCATCGCCGGGGGTCGGACGGATTTCACCGTCGTCGTCACCTGCACGGTGGCCTGGTCGGACGGTGGTACCAGCACCTCCCGTCTGCCCGTCTCGCTGCCGTCCTTGGCCCGGACCCGCACGATGCAGTCGACCGGGCGCGACGGGTCGGATCGCGTCACGCTGATCGTTACCGACGCCGTCTCGTTGTCAATCACCTGGTAGCCGGCCAGCGAGCCCGCGACGTCACTGGTCCCCAGCCGCTGGTAGCCGATGACGGCGACGGCGACGCCGGCAGCCACGACCAGCACGGCCAAACCGATGGCCACGCGACGCCGCGATACGCGCGACAGCCGCGACCGGCCGTAGCGCGTCTCGGGGCGCGGAAGGGGAGTTTCGCTCATGCCTGGGTATGCCTGGACTGTCGGCTGCCGGACGCCGCCCGACAGGATGCAACGATCGGAACTGGAATTATAAGGTCGCTACTAACTCTTCTAGCACTTCAGGGGCGACCAGCGCACCGACAAGGGGGCACGTGAGCGAACTGCGGTTGATGGCGGTGCACGCCCACCCCGACGACGAGTCGAGCAAGGGTGCGGCCACCCTGGCCCGCTACGCCGACGAGGGTCACCGGGTTTTGGTGGTGACCCTGACCGGGGGCGAGCGCGGCGACATTCTCAACCCGGCGATGGACCTGCCCGATGTGCTGGAACACATGGCCGAAATCCGCCGTGACGAGATGGCCAAGGCGGCGGAGATCCTCGGCGTAGAGCACACGTGGCTGGGCTTCGTCGATTCCGGCCTGCCCAAGGGCGATCCACCGCCACCGCTGCCCGACGACTGCTTCGCGCTGGCGCCGCTGGAGGTATCCGTCGAGGCGCTGGTGCGGGTGATCCGCGAGTTCCGGCCGCACGTGATGACCACCTACGACGAGAACGGCGGCTATCCCCACCCCGATCACATTCGCTGCCATCAGGTTTCGATCGGTGCCTTCGAGGCCGCCGGCGACTACGCCCGCTTCCCGGACGCGGGCGAGCCGTGGACGGTGTCCAAGCTGTACTACAACCACGGCTTTTTGCGCGCACGGATGCAGCTGCTGCACGACGAGTTCGTCAAGCGCGGCCAAGAGGGCCCGTTCCAAAAGTGGCTCCGGCACTGGGATCCAGAGCACGACCCGTTCGAGTCCCGGGTGACGACGCGGGTCGAGTGCTCGGCGTATTTCAGCCAGCGCGACGACGCCCTGCGGGCGCACGCCACCCAGATCGACCCGAACGCCGAGTTCTTCGCCGCCCCGATCGAATGGCAGCAGCGGCTCTGGCCGACGGAGGAATTCGAGTTGGCCCGCTCCCGTGTCCCGGCCAAGCTGCCCGAGGACGACCTGTTCGCTGGAATCGAGGACGACGGGTGAACCACTATCTCCTCCGGGTGATCGCTGACGCCCCCCACAACCACGGGCCCGACTTCGGCAAGGCCAGCCCGGTGGGGCTGCTGGTCGTCGTGCTGCTGCTGGTCGCGACCCTGTTGCTGTTGCGATCGATGAACCGGCAGCTCAAGAAGGTCCCGAAGACATTCGACCCGCAGCACCCCGAGCCCGATCAGGCCGCCGACGAGGGCACCGACACCGTCGGTGAGGGCCCCGACCAGGCCCCCGGGCCGGCGAACGGGTCGGCGCGGGCGCCAGGATCCGGCGATGAGCACGGCTGACCCCGCCGCAGCGAACACGCTCGGGCTGGCCACCAGTCCATATTTGCGCCAGCACGCGGACAACCCCGTGCATTGGCAGCAGTGGACGCCACGGGCGCTGGCCGACGCGGCGGCGCGCGACGTGCCGATCCTGCTCTCCATCGGCTACGCCGCCTGCCATTGGTGTCACGTCATGGCCCACGAATCGTTCGAAGACGACGAGGTGGCCGCCGCGATGAACGCCGGATTCGTCTGCATCAAGGTCGACCGCGAGGAGCGCCCGGACATCGACGCGGTGTACATGAACGCCACCCTCGCGCTCACCGGGCAGGGCGGCTGGCCGATGACGTGTTTCCTGACGCCCGACGGCCGGCCCTTCTTCTGCGGCACGTACTACCCGAAAGATGGCTTTCTGCAACTCCTTTCGGCCGTGTCCGCCACCTGGCGGGACCGACGCGGCGAGGTCGAGGAGGCCTCCGACCACATCGCCGGTGAGTTGCGCAAGATGACTGGGGGGCTGCCCGCCGGGAGCCCGGACGTGGCGCCGCAGCTCTGTGACCACGCCGTCGCCTCCGTGCTCGGCGACCAGGACACGGTGCACGGCGGGTTCGGGGGGGCGCCCAAATTCCCGCCGTCGGCGATTCTCGAGGCGCTGCTGCGCAACCACGAGCGCACCGGGTCACCGGCGGCGCTGGAGGCGGTCGCGCGCACGGCCAACGCGATGGCCCGCGGCGGCATCTACGACCAACTCGCAGGCGGCTTCGCCCGGTACAGCGTCGACAACGCTTGGGTGGTACCGCATTTCGAGAAGATGCTCTACGACAACGCGTTGCTGCTGCGTGCGTACGCACACTGGGCGCGGCGTACCGGAGACCCGTTGGCGCGCCGGGTCGCCACCCAGACGGCGCGGTTCCTGCTCGACGAGCTGGGCACCAAAGTAGAAGCCGACATGTTCATCTCGTCGCTGGACGCCGACGCCGACGGCCGTGAGGGTTCGACCTACGTCTGGACGCCGGCGCAGCTGACCGAGGTGCTCGGCACCGACGACGGCCGTTGGGCCGCAGAGGTTTTCGCGGTCACCCCATCCGGCACCTTCGAACACGGGAGCTCAGTGCTGCAGTTGCCCACCGACCCGGACGATCCGCAACGAGCCGAACGCGTCCGCACCGCGCTGCTGGCCGCGCGGCTCACCCGGGTGCAGCCCGGGCGCGATGACAAGGTGGTCACGTCGTGGAACGGGTTGGCGATCACCGCGCTAGCCGAGGCCAGCGTGGCGTTGGGGCAGGCCGAATTGGCCGCTGCTGCACGGCGTTGCGCGCTTTCGCTGCTGGGCTTGCACGTCGTCGACGGCCGGCTGCGGCGCGCCAGCCTGGGCGGGGTGGTCGGCGACAGCCCGGGCATCCTCGAGGACCACGCGATGCTGGCCACCGGCCTGCTCGCGCTGTATCAGCTGACCGCCGAGGAGACGTGGCTGACGACGGCGACCGAGTTGCTGGACACCGCGCTACGCCACTTCGCCGACCCGCAGCGGACCGGCCGCTGGTTCGACACCGCCGACGATGCCGAGCAGTTGGTGCTGCGGCCGGCCGACCCGTTGGACGGCGCCACGCCGTCGGGCGCGTCGTCGATCACCGAAGCGTTGCTGACCGCGGCGCACCTCGTCGACGGGGAGCACGCGGAGCGGTACCTGCGGGCGGCGGGCGACGCGCTCGGCGCGCAATCGGTGCTGCTGGAGCGCGCGCCCCGGTCGGCCGGGCATTGGCTGGCGGTCGCCGAAGCCACGGTCCGCGGGCCGCTGCAGATCGCGGTCGCCTGCGACCCGTCGCGGTCCCCGCTGCTGGCCGACGCGCGCCGACTGGCGCCCGGCGGGGCGATCGTCGTGGGCGGCGAGAAGGATTCGTCGGCGCTGCTGGTCGGCCGGGACAGGGTCGCCGGCGCCGACGCCGCGTATGTGTGCCGCGGCCGGCTCTGCGACCTACCGGTGACGCAGGCGACCGAACTGGCGGCCGCCCTGGATGTTTCGGGGTAGTAACCCGGCGGCTACCCTGCGTTCCATGCCAACTGCCTCGGACAAGGTCCAAGCGATCACGGACACCGTCAACCGCTACATCGAGCTGGTCGCCAAGGGCAGCGCCGACGACCTTGTGGAGTTGTACGCCGAGGACGCGACCGTCGAGGACCCGGTCGGGGGCGAGGTACACATCGGTCGCCACGCGATCCATGGCTTCTACTCCGCGGTCAACGACGTGCAGCGCGAATGCGAGCTGGTGTCGCTGCGGGTGGCGGGCAGCGAGGCGGCCTTCCAATTCCGCCTGACCGTCACCGCGGGGGAGCACCGGATGGTGATCGAGCCGATCGACGTCATGGTGTTCGACGACCGCGGCAAGATCACCGCGATGAAGGCCTACTGGTCGGCGGCCGACGTCACACAGCTTTAGGGGCCGTCAGGCGGGGTTGCCGACGTAGAAGACGGCGAACCACATGGCGATGTAGTGCAGAATCGCCGCGATAGCGGTGAAGGCATGGAAGAACTCGTGGTAGCCGAACGTCTTCGGCCAGGGGTCGGGCCAGCGCAGCGCGTAGAGCAGGCCGCCGATGCTGTAGAACACGCCGCCGACGGCGAGCAGCACCATCGCGGCCACCCCGGCGATGTGGAGGATCGTCGGCGCGTACCAGACCGCCACCCAGCCCAGCAGCAGGTACAGCGGCACGCCCACCCAGCGCGGGGCCGTCGGCCAGCACACCTTCAGCGCGATGCCCGCCAGCGCGCCGCCCCACACGATCCACAACACCAAGCGCCCGTCCGCGGGCGGCATCGCCAGCATCGCGAACGGCGTGTAGCTGCCGGCGATGAACACGAAGATCATCGAATGGTCGAGCCGCTTCATCAGTTTGCGGCTCTTGGTAGATTTCCAGTTGACGCGGTGGTAAGTGGCACTGACCGCGAACATCGTCACCGTGGCCAGGGCGTAGGCGAACGTGGTGAGGCCGGCGCGGGTGGATGCCATCGCCCACGACACCGACACCAGGCTCGCGCCGCAGACGATCGCCAGCCACGCGGAATAGAAGTGGATCCAGCCGCGCATGCGGGGCTTGGTCAGGGCTTCGGCGGCACCCTCGACGAGCTGTTCGACGGGATTGCCGGGCGCGATTGCCTCGGTCTCCGGGTTGGTGGACGTGGTTGTCTTGCTGCTCATGTCTCCCGTTGCCTCGCCTTCGCAGCTGTTAGGGACCAACAATAGTCGCGGATGATTGCGACACGCTGCTGGACGTGCCGTGGCTCGCGCAAATCCAGGCCGGAATTTGTTGCCGCTCACAGTAGTGTGGAGCCTCGTGGAGATCATCCCGCCGCGGCTGAAGGAGCCGTTGTACCGCGTCTACGAACTGCGGCTGAGGCAGGGTCTGGCGGCCACGAAATCCGAGCTTCCCCGCCACATCGCGGTCCTGTGCGACGGGAATCGGCGCTGGGCACGCAACGCGGGTTACGACGACGTCAGCTACGGCTACCGGATGGGTGCCGTCAAGATCGCTGAGATGCTGCGGTGGTGCCAAGAGGCCGGCATCGAGATGACCACCGTGTACCTGCTCTCCACCGAAAACCTGCAACGCGATCCCGATGAGCTGGCCGGACTCATCGAGATCATCACCGATGTGGTCGAGGAGATCTGCGCCCCGGCCAATCGCTGGAGCGTGCGCACCGTCGGGGACCTCGCGCTGATCGGCGAGGAGCCGGCCCGCCGGCTGCGCGACGCGGTCGAGTCCACCCCGGCCGTCGCGCCGTTCCACGTCAATGTCGCCGTCGGCTACGGCGGCCGCCGCGAAATCGTCGACGCGGTGCGGGCGCTGTTGAGCAAGGAACTCGCCAACGGCGGCTCCGCCGAGGAGCTCGTCGACGCGGTGACCGTCGACGGCATCTCCGAAAACCTTTACACCTCTGGGCAACCCGACCCCGACCTGGTGATCCGCACCTCGGGGGAGCAACGGCTGTCCGGCTTTTTGCTGTGGCAGAGCGCCTACTCGGAGATGTGGTTCACCGAGGCCCACTGGCCGGCATTCCGCCGCGTCGATTTCCTGCGCGCGCTGCGGGACTACAGCCAACGGCATCGCCGGCACGGCAAATAGCACGTGCCGATCGCAAGCGCGGCGCAGCGGGTCGGCACGGATTAGACCCCGTGCCACACTGGATGCATGGCTGCGTTGTCGGCGGTGGTGTTCACGCTGAGCGGGTGGCTGGGGTTGTATCTGCTGGCCCGCGATCCGCGTAAGCCGGTGCTGGCGCTGGCTGCGATCGGGCTGTGTGGCTTCGCACTTATCGTGGCGCTGGACGCGGTGCGCACGGCGGGCGCCCCGCACCTCGGCCTTCTCAGCCGGCTCGAGATCTATCTGGCTGCCGTCCCCAGCGTGGCGTGGTTCGCGGTGCTCGTGGAACTGTCCCGGCCGGGCGAGCGCTGGCGGGCGCGCACGGGTGAGTTGCTGCTCGTCGGCGGTGTCGGCGCGCTCATCTTGTTCGGCGCGATGATGGCCGGCAGCGTCGACGGACCGCTGCGGCCGGGTCACCTGCTGATGATCGCGGTGATCTCGACATCCACCCTGGGGGCATTGGTCGTCGCGGTGCGGCGGCCCGCCCAGCCCACCTCGGTCGTCGGGGTGGTGGTTATCGCGACCCTGTTCTTCGCTCTGGCCAATGCCATCCTGATCATCCCGTTGGGCATCGTGCCGAGCTGGCTGGCCCTGGCGTCGACGGGTTTCGATGTCCTGGCGCTCGGCGTGGCGGTGGCGCTGTGGGACGCCTTCGACGAGGGCCAGGCGCTGCGCGCCGACATGCTGCGCTCGTTCGCCGGTTCGATGGCGGTGGCCGTGCTGTTCGGCGGCCAGGCGCTGATCGGTTTGGCGGTGACCCGGCGGGACCCCACCACGCAGACCGTGCTCACGGTGTTGCTGTTCACCACACTGGCGATCGCCATCACGGTGCAGGTGCTGGCCGATCCGCTGGCCGGCGTGCTGGACCGGCTGGCGTTCTCGAGGTCGCCCACGCTGCGCGCCGACCGGGCCGCGTTGCGGCATACCGGGGCGGCGTTGGCGCTGCGCTCGGCCGATCCCCTGCAGGATCTTCACGGCGTCGACGACGACACCTTCGCCCGGCTCACCCGCCGCGCGCTGGGCCACTACGCCGACCTCACCAAGCTGGTCGCCAGCCCGCTGACCGCGTTACCCGTGATCGATGAGCGATTGGCCGCCAGGGGGGCGCCCGATCACCCGGTGGAGCGCGCCAACGAGCTCAAGGCGGTGCTTGCCGACGGTATCGCCCGGCTCAAACCCCGCGACGCGGGCGATTTCGGAACCACCGAGGAGTGGCGCTACTACAACTCGCTATACTTCCCCTACGTCGTCGGGGTGCGCGCGTATGCGCAGAACGCCACCGCGGCCGGCCTGGATCCCACCGCCCGGCAAGCCTGGCAGTGGCTGGTCACCGAGGTGCCGCAGCGTTCGTTGCACAACTGGCAAAACGCCGCCGCCCGGCTCATCGCCGCCGATCTGCGCGGGCGGGTGCCGGTCGCCAGCGACTAGCCTCGCGGGGTCCCTTCTCGCCCGCGAGATATAAGCCCTTGCGAGCCGCGTCGGCGTGTCTTCACCACTGGCTATGTGTCGCGGCACGGGTACGCAGGGCCGGCCGGGAGTCGCCCGAACAGCACGCGCGATCGGGCCACCCACCCCTCGTTTTGTGACATGTGTGGAATTGGTCGCCGCTGGCGGGAATAGACGGAAGAAGGACCTGGTCGTTTCCTCCGTGGCAGCAGTTGGCAGCGCCACGCGTCGATATGGCAGTGCTCTTGCTGCACGCTCAAACCAGTTCGACCCATCCGCCATCGCGAGGAGTGATCACATGACCGCCGTTTCTGGTCTTCCGACCCGACCCCTGTACGACTCGACCGACTCGCTGCTGCGTTTCGCCATGCGCGCCGACGCCACGCTGACGGGGCTGTGCGGTTTGGCTGTCGCCTTCGTCGCCGACCCGCTTTCGTCGCTGACCGGCCTGACGTCGGGCCAGGAGTACGCCATGGGGGCGTTCTTCGTGCTCTGCGGACTGGCCGTGTTCAGCCTCGCGGCGGCCCCGAACTTGCGCCGCGTCGGGTTCGGGATCGTCGCGGCCAACATCGTCTTGACGCTGGCCGCGATCGTGGCCGCCGAAGCCGTGACCATGACCGCAACCGGGGTGGCCGCGACGTTGGCCAGCGGCGTCTACACCGCGGCGTTCGCCGGTTTGCAGTACCTGGGAGTGCGTCGCCTCGCCACGTAGCTACAGCTTGCGCAGGCGGAGCCGGTTGATGGAGTGGTCGGCATCCTTGCGCAGCACCAGGGTGGCGCGGGGCCGGGTGGGCAGGATGTTCTCGACCAGGTTGGGCCGGTTGATCGACCGCCAGATCTCGCGCGCGGCGGTGACGGCCTTGGTGTCGTTGAGCGCCGAGTAGTGGTGGAAGTGGGATTCCGGGTCGGCGAACGCCGTGCCGCGCAGCGACAGGAACCGCGACACGTACCACTGCTCGATGTCTTCGATCCGGGCGTCCACATACAGCGAGAAGTCGAACAGGTCCGACACCATCAGCGTCGGACCGGTCTGCAGGACGTTGAGGCCCTCCAGGATCAGGATGTCGGGGTGGCGGACCACGTGCTTGGCCCCCGGGATGACGTCGTACTTCAGGTGCGAATACACCGGCGCACACACGTAGTCGGAACCGGATTTGACCGACGTCACGAACCGCATCAGCGCCCTGCGGTTGTAACTTTCCGGAAAGCCCTTGCGGTGCATCAGGTTTCGTCGATCCAGTTCGGCGTTCGCGTACAGGAAGCCGTCGGTGGTCACGAGGTCCACCAGGGGGTGATGATCCCAGCGGGCCAACAGCGCCTGCAGCACGCGGGCGGTCGTTGATTTCCCGACGGCCACGCTGCCGGCCACGCCGATGACGAACGGCACCGGCCGGTTCGGATTCTGTTGGGGTTCCCCGAGGAACTCCGCGGTGGCGGCGAACAGCCGCTGGCGCGCGGCGACCTGAAGGTGGATCAGCCGGGCCAGCGGCAGGTAAACCTCTTCGACCTCCAGCAGGTCGATCTGCTCGCCGAGACCGCGCAGGCCGACAAGTTCCTCTTCGGTGAGGGCCAGCGGCGTCGACATGCGAAGCGCACGCCATTGTTTTCGGTCGAACTCCACATAAGGGCTCGGCTCGCTAGGCCGCGGCATAGTGCTCAAGTGTTGCAGGGGCGGACGCGCGCCCGACGGCTGGGCTGGCGAAAAGTGCCGCTCGATAGACTGGCCCCCGTGACTGCCGCACCCGACGCCCGTACCGCTCGCCCCGGCACAGCCTCCGTGATGTCCGCGCCCCTCGCCGAGGTCGACCCCGACATCGCCGAGTTGCTGGACAAGGAACTGCACCGGCAACGCGACACCCTGGAGATGATCGCCTCCGAGAACTTCGTGCCCCGCTCGGTACTCCAGGCCCAGGGCAGCGTCCTGACTAACAAGTACGCCGAGGGATTGCCCGGCCGTCGCTACTACGGCGGATGCGAGCACGTCGACGTCGTGGAGAACATCGCCCGCGACCGCGCGAAGGCGTTGTTCGGCGCCGAGTTCGCCAACGTCCAGCCGCATTCCGGCGCCCAGGCCAACGCCGCCGTGCTGCACGCCCTGATGTCACCCGGGGAGCACCTGCTCGGCCTCGACCTCGCCAACGGCGGCCACCTCACCCACGGCATGAGGCTGAACTTCTCCGGGAAGCTGTACGAGGCCGGCTTCTACGGCGTGGACCCCAAGACGCATCTGGTCGACATGGACGCGGTGCGGGCCAAGGCGCTCGAGTTCCGCCCCAAGGTGATCATCGCCGGTTGGTCGGCCTACCCGCGGATCCTCGACTTCGCCGCGTTCCGGTCGATCGCCGACGAGGTCGACGCCAAGCTGTGGGTGGACATGGCGCACTTCGCCGGGCTGGTTGCCGCGGGTCTGCACCCGACGCCGGTGCCCCACGCGGACGTGGTGTCCACAACCGTGCACAAGACTTTGGGGGGCGCCCGTTCGGGGATGATCCTGGGCAAGCAGGAATACGCCAAGGCCATCAACTCGGCGGTGTTCCCCGGCCAGCAGGGCGGGCCGCTGATGCACGTCATTGCCGGCAAGGCGGTCGCGCTCAAGATCGCCACCACCCCCGAGTTCGCCGACCGCCAGCAGCGCACGCTGTCCGGGGCGCGCATCGTCGCCGACCGGTTGCTGGCGGCCGATGTCGCAAAGGCCGGCGTCTCGGTGGTGAGCGGCGGCACCGACGTGCACCTGGTGCTGGTCGACCTGCGCGACTCGCCGCTCGACGGCAAGGTCGCCGAGGACCTGCTGCACGACATCGGTATCACGGTCAACCGCAATGCCGTGCCGAACGACCCGCGGCCGCCGATGGTGACGTCGGGTCTGCGGGTGGGGACACCGGCGCTGGCCACCCGCGGTTTCGGGGATGCCGAATTCACCGAGGTCGCCGACATCATCGCCACCGCGCTGGCGGCCGGCACCTCCGCGGATGTGTCCGCGCTGCGGCAACGGGTGACGCGGCTGGCCAGGGACTTCCCCCTCTACGAGGGGCTGGAGAACTGGACGCTCGTTGACCGCTGACCGGGTTGAGGAACAAAGTCACCATTCGGCGCAACACACGCGGACAATTTCACAGAAGCTGGACCCACGAGTTACCGTAACCGCATGGCACAGAAACCTGTTCCTAACGCGCTGACCCTCGAACTCGAACCCGTTGTCGAGCGGCTCATGGACCACCACCTCAACACCGAGAACCTGTGGTTCGCCCACGACTACGTGCCCTTCGACCAGGGCGAGAATTTCGCGTTCCTGGGCGGGCGCGACTGGGATCCGTCCCAGATGACGCTGCCCAGGACCATCACGGACGCCTGCGAGATCCTGCTCCTGCTCAAGGACAACCTCGCCGGGCACCACCGCGAGCTTGTCGAGCACTTCATCCTGGAGGAGTGGTGGGGCCGCTGGCTTGGCCGGTGGACCGCCGAGGAGCACCTGCACGCCATCGCGCTGCGCGAATACCTCGTGGTGACTCGGGAGGTCGATCCGACCGCCAACGAGGAGGCCCGGGTCCAATACGTGATGAAGGGCTACCGCGCCGACACGTACTCGCAGGTCGAAACCCTTGTCTACATGGCTCTGACCGAGCGCACCCAAGCCATTTTCTGCCGCAACCTGGCCGCTCGAATCGAGGAGCCGGTCCTGGCCGGGCTCATCGACCGCATCGCCAGGGACGAAACACGCCACGAGGAGATCTTCGCCAGCCTCGTCGCGCACTGCCTCGAGTACACCCGCGACGAGACGATCGCCGCGATCGCCGCGCGGTCGGCGGACCTCCAGTTGGTGGGCGCCGACATCGACGCCTACCAGGACAAGGTGCAGAACGTCGCCGACGCAGGCATTTTCGGCCCTGCGGACCTGCGGCAGGCGATCTCCGAGCGCATCACCGAATGGGGCGTGGCCAGCGAGCCTGCGCTGAAGCAATTCGTCGTCGGTTAGCGATTTTTCGCGCCCTGGCGTACGGACCGGCGCGCCTGCGCGGCGGCAAAGCGGCCACCGGAGTAGCGTCGTTCTCGATGGCCAGCGACATGCTCTGCTGCCAGGGCGGCACCTCCCGTCACCACAAGGGCAGGACCGGCCCCGGTCCTGGTGCTGCGACCCCCGCCGACATGCCTGTGCGGGTCCGCGCGGGCTTACCCGCTCGAGGAGCGCTTCGTGACCGATATCCGGACCTATGTGCTCGACACCTCCGTGCTGCTGTCCGATCCGTGGGCGTGCAGCCGGTTCGCCGAACACGAGGTGGTGGTGCCGCTAGTGGTGATCAGCGAGCTGGAGGCCAAACGCCACCACCACGAACTGGGCTGGTTCGCCCGTCAGGCCTTGCGCCTGTTCGATGATCTTCGGCTCGAGCACGGACGGCTGGATCAGCCGATTTCCGTTGGGACACAAGGCGGCACGCTTCACGTCGAACTTAATCACACCGACCCGGCCGTGCTGCCCGCGGGCTTTCGCACCGACAGCAACGATTCCCGGATTCTGAGCTGCGCCGCCAACCTCGCCGCCGAAGGCAGGCGAGTTACGTTGGTCAGCAAGGACATTCCACTCCGGGTGAAGGCCGCTGCGGTGGGCCTGGCCGCCGACGAGTACCACGCGCAGGACGTCGTGGCCTCGGGGTGGTCGGGGATGTACGAGATCGAGACGGCCACCGAGGATATCGACACGCTGTTCGCCGACGGTGAGATTGACCTCGCCGAGGCGCGGGACCTGGCCTGCCACACCGGAATTCGGCTGCTCGGCGGCAGTTCGCATGCGCTGGGCCGGGTCACCGCGGCCAAACGCGTGCAGCTGGTTCGCGGTGACCGCGAGGTGTTCGGGCTACGCGGCCGTTCCGCCGAACAGCGCGTCGCGCTGGACCTGCTGCTGGACGAGTCGGTGGGCATCGTGTCGCTGGGCGGCAAGGCCGGCACAGGCAAGTCGGCGCTGGCGCTGTGCGCGGGCCTCGAGGCGGTGCTCGAACGGCGCACCCACCGCAAGGTGGTGGTTTTCCGTCCGCTGTACGCCGTGGGCGGCCAGGAGCTGGGCTACCTGCCCGGCAGCGAGAGCGAAAAGATGGGCCCGTGGGCGCAGGCGGTCTTCGACACCCTCGAGGGCCTCGCCAGCCCGGCGGTCCTCGAGGAGGTGCTCGCCCGGGGCATGCTCGAGGTGCTGCCGCTGACCCACATCCGGGGCCGCTCCCTGCACGACTCGTTCGTCATCGTCGACGAGGCGCAGTCGCTGGAGCGCAACGTGCTGCTGACCGTGTTGTCCAGGCTGGGCAGCGGATCGCGGGTGGTGCTGACCCACGACATCGCCCAGCGCGACAACCTGCGCGTCGGGCGCCACGACGGTGTCGCGGCGGTGATCGAGAAGCTCAAAGGCCATCCGCTGTTCGCCCACATCACACTGCTGCGCAGCGAGCGGTCGCCGATCGCCGCGCTGGTCACCGAGATGCTCGAGGAGATCGCCGGACCGCACTGAGTGTGCTTCCTCGGCGTTGAGTGTGCGTGTAGGGCGGGAAAACGGCACCGAACCAGCCCTGAGGTAACACTCAAAGCCGTGAGTGCACGCTGAAAGCCCTGGTTGCACAGTCAACGCCACGATCGCACAGTCACCCGCGGGTAGGCTTCCAGGGTGCCGAAACGACCCGACAGCCAGGCCTGGCGCTATTGGCGGACCGTTTTGGGCGTCGTGGCGGCCACCGCGGTGCTGGTGATCGGCGCCCTCACCGGTCACGTGACGCGGGCCGATAACCTCAGCTGCTCGGTCGTCAAGTGTGTCGCGCTGACGTTCGACGACGGGCCGGGGCCATACACCGACCGGCTGCTGCAAATTCTGAGGGACGCCGACGCCAAGGCCACGTTCTTCCTGATCGGCAACAAGGTCGCCGCCAACCCGGCGGGCGCCAAGCGCGTCGCCGACGCCGGCATGGAGTTCGGCAACCACACCTGGGAACACCCCAACATGACCACCGTCCCTGCGGAGGACATCGCGGGCCAGTTCTCCCGGAGCAACGACGCGATCACCGCCGCGACCGGTCGGACACCGTCGCTGTGGCGTCCCGCCGGCGGACTGTCCAACGACGCGGTGCGCCAGACCGCCGGTCGGTTCGGGCTGGCCGAAATCCTTTGGGACGTTATCCCTTTCGACTGGATCAACGACGCCAACATGGCCGCGACGCGGTACATGCTGATGACCTACATCAAGCCCGGCTCGGTGGTGTTGTTCCATGACACCTACTCGAGCACCGTCGACCTGGTGTACCAGTTCATCCCGGTGCTCAAGGCCAACGGCTACCGCTTGGTGACGGTCAGCGAGTTGCTGGGACCGCGGCCGCCGGGCAGCAGCTATGGTGGCCGGGACAACGGGCCACCCGCCAACGCGCTGCACGACATTCCGGCCAGCGAGATCCCGGCCCTGCCCGATACGTCCTCTCCCAAGCCGATGCCCAACTTCCCGATCACCGACATCCCGAACCAGAACTCGGGCGGGCCAAACAACGGCGCTTAGAAACATTTGGGCGTACGCGCGGCTATTTTTATAGGGTGATCAGGCCGAGCCGGCTTCGGGCTCCAGCGACAGGGCAGCGAAAGTCCGCTCGCAGGTTGTTGATTCAATATGCGATCGATCTTGCCCTCGCCTACCTGCTGGCCGTCGTCGACGCGGCCGCGATCCTGATCCCGCTGCGGGGACACACGTCCGTCGGCGCCAATGCCGACTTCGCGGAGAAGAACACGGCGGCGGTGGCGGTCATCGTCTCCTTGGGGATCGCCGGCGTCGCGGTGGCCGGAGCCCTGAGCCTGGCCCCCAACCTGCGTTGGTATGTCGCCGGGGATGAACCGACCCCGGAGCAACGGGAAGCCGCGATGAAGATCCCCGGCCGCCAGTCGGCGATCCTGTTGCTGACCTGGGGCGTGGCCGGGGCGATCTTCGCGCTGCTCAACCTTGGCGGCGGCGCCCAGCTGCTGCTGCCCATGCTGCTCGGTGTGCTGGTGGGCGGACCGGCCGCCGCCGGCACGGGAATGCTGCTCGCGCAACGCACCCTGCGTCCCATCATGGGTGCCGCCACGCTGGGTTGCGAGCCGCGGCTCGCGGTACCGGGTGTGTACGCCCGACTGGTCCTGCTGTGGTTTTTGTGCAGCGCAATTCCCATCGGCGTGATCGCGGCGCTCGTCGTCCTTCGCTCGCACGGCTGGCTGATCGAGAATTCCGCCGCGTTGGATGTGCCCATCCTGGTGGTGTCGCTGGCGGCGCTGGTCCTCGGGCTGCCGACGATGATCCTGACCTCGCGGTCCATCTCGGATCCCGTCGGCGAGGTCGTCGACGCGATGGCGCAGGTCGAACGCGGCCACATCGGAACATACGTCGGCGCGTACGAACGTTCCCAAATCGGGCGCCTGCAAACGGGATTCAACCGGATGGTCGCCGGTCTCGCCGAGCGGGACCGGTTGCGGGACCTGTTTGGGCGCCACGTCGGGACGGACGTCGCGCAACGCGCCATTCAAGAGGGTGCGTCGCTGTCGGGGGACGTGGTCGAAGCGGCCGTTCTTTTCATCGACCTGGTCGGTTCCACGCAACTCGCGGAAAGCCGCCCCCCGCAAGAGGTTGCCGAGGTGCTCAACAACTTCTTCCGAATCGTGGTCGACGCCGTCGACGAACACAGCGGGCTGATCAACAAATTCGCCGGCGACGCCGCGCTTGCCATCTTCGGGGCGCCGTTGCGGACGGCGCAACCGGCAGCGGCGGCGCTGGCGACGGCGCGCGCGCTGGGCACCCAGCTGCGCCGGCTACCCGTCGTCGATTTCGGCATCGGCGTCTCGGCCGGCCGGGTCTTCGCCGGCAACGTCGGCGCCGAAAACCGCTACGAATACACGGTAATCGGCGACGCGGTCAATGAGGCCGCGCGGCTGGCCGACCTCGCCAAAACCGCCGACCGGCGGATCCTGTGTTCGGCGGCGGCCATTGACCGGGCCGATGACGCCGAGCGGGCGCACTGGGCCGAGTGCTATTCCACCGTGTTGCGCGGGCGCTCCGAAGCCACCCACGTCTCGGCGCCGGCGGGCCCGACTACTTCATGACCTTCAGCGCTGCAACGATCCCGTTGATGATGCCCGCCGAACCCGCATCGCCGATCGGCGTCGCGCCCAGGAAGATGGTGACCGGCTTGGTGTTGACGGCGATGATGACCAGGGAGTCGCCCTTGACGTTGCGTGCCGTGTCGGCGATCGTGACGTCGGCGTCGACACGGGCGGCCTTGACGCCGTCGACCGTGATCGATGACTTCTTCGTCGGTCCGAGCGTGGGCGTCGCGTTGGCGTACCCGGGCCCGTTGGCCACGCAGTCCATCAACTTCGCCGCCTGCGCACCGACGTCCATGCTGGCGACGAAGTTGGTGACGCCGACTTCCGCCTGCATCATCCACTGATTGGCGCCGGGCACCTCTTGCCCGACGCCGACGGCGCCGATGAGGTTCGGGGTCTGATCGTCCGAAAATCCCATCCAGCCCGGCGCCGCGCTGGTCGGGAACGACAGCTTGCCCGCGCTGATCGTGTCGCCGGAGGGTTTGTCACCGCCGGACACATTGGGCGTGCAGCCGGTCGCCGTCTGCTGGGAACTGTTCGGCTGCGACGACGGCGCGCTTGCGGAGGGCGGGGACGTCGAGGGCCCCGCCTTGTTCGGCTTGTTCCCGCTGTTGAGCCCGATCACCAGGAGCACCACCAGCACGATGACGCCCAGTACCGCAACACCGGCGAGGATCAACCACGGCGCCTTGGAGCGTGGCCCCCCCGGCGGTGGACCGGGCGGGTACGGCCCGCCCGGCCAGGGCGGCGGAACCTGCTGACCGGGTGGGGGGAACGGTGGGGGCGGGTAGGGGCCCGCCGCATAGGGATTCCCGGCGCCCTGCGGGTTGACGTACGGGCCACCCGGCGGAGGGTACGGGTATCCGCCGCCCGGCGGCGGGCCGCCCGGAGGCGGGCTCCCCGGAGGCGGGCCCCCCCAATATGGGCTCTGCCCATAGGGATTCGCCCCGTAGGGATCCTGACCGTAGGGGCCGCCGGGGGGAGTTGTCATCGCCGAACCACTCTCATCTAGTCCTCCGGCTTCACCCTGGCCATCGCCAACACGTCGAGGCGGCGATCCAGCTCTTCTATCGACAGCTTGTCACCGATCAGGCCGCGGTCGATGACGGTCTGGCGAATGGTCTTGCGCTCCTTGAGTGCCTGCTTGGCCACCGCGGCGGCCTCCTCGTATCCGATGACCGAGTTCAGCGGCGTCACGATGGAGGGCGACGATTCGGCCAGCTCGCGCAGGTGCTCGACGTTGGCCGCCAATCCGCTAATGCAGCGCTGGGCGAACAGCTTTGAGACGTTGGTCAGCAGCTTGAAGGACTCGAGAATGTTGCGCGCCATCATCGGGATGTAGACGTTGAGCTCGAAGGCGCCGCTGGCGCCGCCCCACGCGACCGCGGCGTCATTGCCGATCACCTGCGCGGCGACCTGCGTAACCGCCTCCGGCAGAACGGGATTCACCTTGCCCGGCATGATCGAGCTGCCCGGTTGCAGGTCGGGCAGCTGGATCTCGGCCAGGCCGGTCAGCGGGCCCGATCCCATCCAGCGGATGTCGTTGGCGATCTTGGTCAATGACACCGCGATGGTGCGCAGCGCGCCCGAGGCCTCGACCAGCCCGTCGCGGGCGGCCTGTGCCTCGAAAGAGTTGATCGCCGGGCGCAATTCGCTCAGGCCGGTGGAAGCGACGAGCGTCTCGACCACCCTGGCGCCGAAGCCGTCGGGTGCGTTGAGGCCGGTGCCCACCGCGGTGCCGCCGATCGCCAGCTCACCGAGGCGCGGCAGCGTGGCCCGGACCCTTTCGATCCCGGCCTCGATCTGGCGGGCGTACCCGCTGAATTCCTGGCCGAGCGTCACCGGGACGGCGTCCATCAGGTGGGTACGGCCGGACTTGACCACCGTGTGCCACTCGCGGGCCTTGCTCGCCAGGGCGTCGTGCAGCACCTCGAGCGCCGGGATGAGGTGACGCACCGCGGCCTCGGTCGCCGCGATGTGGGTGGCGGTCGGGAAGGTGTCATTCGACGACTGCGACATGTTGACGTCGTCGTTGGGGTGCACCGTCACGCCGTTGGCGGCGGCGATGCTGGCGATCACCTCGTTGGTGTTCATGTTCGAGCTTGTCCCCGAACCGGTTTGGAAGACGTCGATGGGGAACTGATCGTCGTGGCGCCCGTCGGCGATCTCGGCCGCCGCGGCGATGATCGCGTCCGCCTTTTGCGGCGCCAGCAGCCCGAGGTCCTTGTTCACCTGCGCGCAGGCGCCCTTCAGCAGCCCCAGCGCGCGGATCTGGGCGCGCTCCAGACCGCGGCCCGAGATCGGAAAGTTCTCGACCGCACGCTGAGTTTGCGCGCGCCACAAGGCTTTTGCGGGCACCCGGACCTCGCCCATGGTGTCGTGCTCGATGCGGTACTCGGTGTCGCCGGCGGCGTCCGCGGAGTTGTTCAAGGCCATAGATTGGTCTTCCTCGGTTCGGGTCGGTTCAGGGCAGGGGATAGGCGGCAGAGCTGTCGCCGGTGAAGTCGATCGCGGAGTACTCGTTGAGCTTGGACAGCCGGTGATAGGCCTCGATCATGCGCACGGTGCCCGACTTCGAGCGCATCACGATCGACTGGGTGGTGCAGCCGCCGGGGTAATACCGCACGCCCTTGAGCAGGTCGCCCTCGGTGACCCCGGTCGCGCAGAAGAAGACATTCTCGCCGGACACCAGGTCCTCGGTCGTCAGTATCTGGTCCAGGTCGTAGCCGGCGTCCAGCGCCTTGCGGCGCTCGGCCTCGTCGCGAGGCGCCAGTTGCGCCTGGATGGCCCCGCCCATGCAGCGGATCGCCGCCGCGGCGATGATGCCCTCCGGGGTGCCGCCAACGCCGGCCAACATGTCGGTGCCCGACTCCGGCCGGCACGCTGAGATGGCGCCGGCGACGTCGCCGTCGGTGATCAGCCGGATCCGGGCTCCGGTGGCCCGGACGTCTTCGATCAGTTGGGCGTGCCGCGGCCGGTCCAGGATGCACACCGTCATGTCGCGCACCGACAAAGCCTTGACCGTGGCGACGGCCTTGATGTTCTCGGCGATCGGAGCGGTGATGTCCAGCACGTTCGCGGCCTCGGGCCCGACCGCGATCTTATTCATGTAGAACACCGCCGACGGATCGAACATCGCCCCACGGTCGGCCACCGCCAGCACGGAAATGGCGTTGGGCATGCCCTTGCTCATCAACGTGGTGCCGTCCACCGGGTCGACGGCGAAGTCGCAGTCCGGCCCGTCACCGTTGCCGACCTCCTCGCCGTTGTAGAGCATCGGCGCCTGGTCCTTCTCGCCCTCGCCGATCACCACCACGCCGCGCATCGACACGGTGTTGACCAGCTCGCGGATGGCGTCGACGGCCGCGCCGTCGCCGCCCTCCTTGTCGCCACGGCCCACCCAGCGGCCGGCGGCCATGGCGCCGGCCTCGGTGACCCGCACCAGCTCCATCGCCAGGTTGCGGTCGGGGGCTTCGCCCCGTGCCCGCGCCGGCGACGAACCGGATGCCGATGACACGTCAGGGGGATCGCTCATGGTTGCTGATTGTCCCAGAAGCGGATCCGTCTGCGGGAACTGGGATACTTCGTGGATGAGCGACGAGCCGCAGCCGAACGCCGAGGTAGGTGAGCCGGCACCGGGACGGGGGCCTGTTGCAAGGCCGGCCAAACCCCGGTTGCTGCAGGACGGTCGCGACATGTTCTGGTCGCTCATCCCGCTGGTGATCGGCTGCATCGTGCTGGCCGGCCTGGTCGGGATGTGTTCGTTTCAGCCGGTCGGGACGAACAAGGGTGTGATCCCGGCCTACGACGCGGCCGCCGCCTTGCGGTCGGATGCCCAGACGCTGGGCTTCCCCATCCGCCTACCCCGATTGCCCGCCGGCTGGCACCCCAACTCGGGCGATCGCGGGGGTATCGAAAACGGCCGAACCGACCCGTCGACCGGTCAGCGGCTGCACGCGGCCACCTCGACCGTGGGCTACATCAGCCCGACCGGAATGTATCTGGGCCTGACCCAGAGCAACGCCGACGAGGACAAGCTCGTCGGCTCGGTCCATCCGTCGGCGTATCCGACCGGGACGGTCGACGTCGACGGCACCAACTGGGTGGTCTATCACGGCGCGGGCCAGAACGGCGCCGACGCCGAACCGGTGTGGACCACCAGGCTCACCGGCCCGGCCGGCGCCACCCAGATCGCGATCACCGGTGCCGGGAGCGCCGACCAGTTCCGTACGCTGGCGGCGGCGACGCAATCGCAGCCGCCTTTACCAACCCGATAGCCGGCCCTTTAAAAGGCCCAGTAGGAAGGCACCCCGTGACCGCACCCGAAGCAGACCTGTCCGGATGGTCGGTGGCACCGTTCAGCGGTGGCGGCTACACCCATGACGTCTACCGCAAGGGCGCCGGCCCGGGAGTGGTGCTGATTCCCGAGATCCCCGGCATCCATCCCGGGGTGCTGGCCCTGGGAAATCACTTGGTGGACAACGGCTTCACCGTCGCCATGCCGTCGCTGTTCGGTGAGCCGGGGAAGCCCAAGACGGTCGGCTATATACTCGGCGCCATCACGCGGGCTTGTGTGGCAAGGGAATTCGCGGCTTTCGCCACCAACAAGGAGCGGCCGGTGTCGTTGTTCCTGCGCGCGCTGGCCCGCGACCTCAACGCGTCGACGCCGGGCAAGGGCGTCGGCGTCATCGGCCAGTGCTTCACGGGCGGGTTCGCGCTAGCGGCTGCGGTGGACGACAGCGTGCTGGCGCCTGTGCTGAGCCAGCCGTCGGCGCCGATTTCGTTGACGCCCAAGATGAAGCGCGACCCTGGCATGTCCGAAGGGGAACTCAAGGTCATCGAACAGCGAGCCGCCAACGAGGGACTGTGCGCACTGGGCCTGCGGTTCAGCGAAGATCCGCTGTCGCCGGGCGAACGCTTCAAGACCCTGAAGGACCGGCTGGGTGACGCGTTCGAGGTCATCGAGATCAACTCGAAGAAGGGCAACGAGCACGGTTTCGGCAAGATGGCCCACT
>NZ_JAOPWB010000360.1 GCF_025965855.1 Mycobacterium sp.
GGCATCGTCGACCGCATCGGCAACACGCCTTACCGGGTCGGCGACAAGGCTTTCCACGTGCGCGTTTCGATCGGCCTGATCGACGTCAGCGCAGGGATGCAGATGAAGGATGCGGTCTCGACGGCCGACCGGGCTTGCCGCGAGGCGAAGTCGGGGCGCAAGGACGGGCTGGTGGTGTACGAGCGCGACGCCGCGGCCTTCCATGAGCGCGAAGCCGAACTGGTGCTGGTGGCGCAATTGGCTTCCGCCAACGCGACCGAGGGCATG
This sequence comes from Mycobacterium sp., assembly GCF_025965855.1. Lineage (GTDB taxonomy): Bacteria > Actinomycetota > Actinomycetes > Mycobacteriales > Mycobacteriaceae > Mycobacterium. The sequence goes on from NZ_JAOPWB010000360.1 coordinate 268, forward strand.
TTCCTCGAGATGCAGCCGATCATGTCGCTCAAGGCACCGCACGGGTCCCTCAATTTCGAAGTGCTGCTGCGGATGCGCGAACGCGACGGCAGCGTGACCTCGGCCGGGCCGATCATCGCCGCGGCCGAGAAGAGCGGGCGTGCCGGCGTGATCGACCGCTGGGTATTGGCGAGCACGTTGTCGTGGATCCAGAACAACCTGGCGAGCCTGCCGAACACCCAGTTCGTCTGCATGAACCTGTCGGGCGCCTCGCTCAACGACGAGCGCTTCGTGCAGGACACGATCGACATCCTGGCCCGCCACGCGCATGTGGCAGGCCGGCTGTGCATGGAGATCACCGAAAGCGTGGCGCTGCACGACCTGGTCAACACGCGCCGCTTCATCGACCAGGTGCGCAACTTCGGCGTGAAGATCGCGCTGGACGACTTCGGCGCGGGCTATACCTCGTTCTCGTATCTGAAAGAGCTGCCGGCCGACGTGCTCAAGATCGACGGCAATTTCATCGTCAACATCAACGAGCATCCAGCCAACGTGGCGATCGTCGAGGCGATCGTCAACCTGGCGGTGAACCTGGGGATGAAGACGATTGCGGAGTGGGCGGAAGACACGGCCACGGTGCGCACCCTGGCGGAAATCGGCGTCGATTATGTGCAAGGCTTCGCGGTGGCGCGCTCGCAACCGCCGGAGCGCCTGCTGAGCGCGGCGTCATCGGCCAGTTTCATCGAGGACGAACAGCTCGCGCTGCTGGTGCGTACGCTGGGCGCGCCAGCCAATGTCGCGGAAGTGGTCGAGCCGGCCAACGTCACGCGGCTGCACGACCTGCACTGAGGGCAGGCGCGGGCGGGCTGCTTAATTCAGTCCGGCCAGGCGTTGATGGCGGCTCGACGCCGAGGCTTCGTCCAGCACCTGCATGCTGGCGCGGGCTGCCTTCAGGGTCTCCACATCGCGCGACAACATCCGGCCGCTCGGGCGCGGCGCGCTCCAGCTGTCATGCTGCATTTGCGCCGGCGCCAGGACAATGCGCTCGATCGCCATGCGGCGCGCGACCGGCGCGGCGCTCTGCACCGCGGACTCGGGCGACGCGGCATCGGCAGCGGCCGGCGCTTCGGCGCCACCCGCGACTACTACCGTCTGGGCTCCTTCGCCGCACTGCGCATCGGTCAGCGTCACGTGGCCGTTCTGGTCCACGCATTTGACAATATCGCCTCCGGCGGAGGCGGCGGAAGCAGCCAGCATTGCGGTGATAAAAATGCTGGCGCGGAAGGTCTGGCGGTTCATGGTGATGCTCCTGTTTAACGAATGACCCGATTCTGCGCGCGTGGCAAAATGTTATCTGTTCGCTACCACACGCGACTCGGATCGTCTGTGTGTAGGAGGCGTCCGGCAACCTTGCGGGCAAGAAGGCCCCAGAGGGTGCCGGACGGCAAACGGCCCGTTCGCCGGCGATTGCTCGCCGTGGAACGGGCCGTTCAACCGGACTGCCTGTCAGCCCGGCCTTTTAATCCGATGTTTAGTTGCGGTTCGGATTGTTTGGATGGTTATCCACGCGGTTTGGCACGCCGTCGCCGTCACGGTCGCCGCGCGCCCAGTTACCGCGGGTCATTTCCCAGCGGCCATCACGCTCGGTCCAGGCCGGCTGGTGGTAGACATAGCCGTGGCGGTCGCGCAGCCAGTTGCCGCGCACCCACACGTGGTGGTTGTTTCTCCATTCCCAGTGCCCGGCCACCCAGGTGTAGCCGCGGCGTGGTTCAGGGGTGCGCTCGGCGCGCAGTGCCGGCGGCGCTTCGCGCACCACGACTACTGCGGCGCTCGAAGGAAGGGCGACGCTGCCCAGCGAGCCGGCAACGAGTGCGGCGATCAGCAGTTTTTTCATCATGACGATTCTCCTTTATTGGGTGTGTTGAAACGTTATAAAGTGTTCAGGAAGAATCGTATGTGCGTTGGAGCTCTTTGGCGTGTAACAGTTGTGTCTGTTACCCGCCCCAGGGGCTTATCCCGGCTTGCGCGCCACCACTTGCAACTCCAGTGCATAGCCGAAGTGCAGCGCCGGCACCGGCACCACCGCGCGCGCCGGCTTGTGGGCGCCGAACAAGCGTGCATACAGCGCATTGAAAGCGGGCCAGTGCTCCACGCCCACCAGGTAGACGGTGCACTGGACCACGTCGCCCAGGCCGCAGCCAGCCGCGCGCAGCACTTTTTCGCACTGGTCGAACACCGAGGCGCACTGCTGTTCGAAACTGTGGATGGCCGGATCGACGCTGGCCGGGGAGGGCAGTATCCCCGACAGGAACACCAGGCCGTTCGCCTCGACCGCCTGCGAATAGTGGCCGGCCGGCGCCGTCAGTTCAGGCGACTGGATTAGTTCCATGCTTCAGCCGACCAGTTTCGCGAAGCG
>NZ_JAOPWB010000022.1 GCF_025965855.1 Mycobacterium sp.
CACAGGTCGGTGAGCTGCTCACGCGTAAACGCGGTGCGGGTCGCGGTGAAGTACAAGCAGACGTCGTCGTGCACACCGATATGGTTCCGGAACGCAAAGGGCGTCAGCATCCGCACAAACTCGTTACGGCCTGACTCGAGGATCACCCGGGTCATGGCCGAGACCAGCGCCGAGTGCACGGTGGTCTGTTCGGCGCGGGCGCGGGTGACCAACCGCCGGGTCAGTTCCGCATCGAAACAGATGGCGCTGAGGTGGGGCACGGCGCCGTCGAAGGACCGAATCGTGGACAGGGTGGTAAACCAGTCCGGCTGCGCCGGTGGCGGCGCGCTGTTTACCGCCGGCGCAGCGGCCGGTTGCGCGTCGCGCAGGCCGCCGATCAGGTCCTCCTGCGACGGCGGCACGGGCAGCGGCTGCAGTTCGTGCCTGTTCAGCGCGGAGAACAAGTCCCGCAGGATGTATGCGGCGGAGAGCCCGTCGACGATGACGTGGGCGGCGGTCAGCACGATCGCGGCCGGGGTGGTTGGCCCGCAGCGCAGCAGCACCACCCGGATCATCGGCGCGCGCGAGGTGTCAAAGGGGCGGGTCAACTCCTCGGCGACAACATCACGCCAGCTGTTGCCCGCGCCGGCGTCGACGACCGTGAGGGGGATCGGCGGCACGGTCGCCGGGCGGTAAAACCCCAGCCGGGTCTGCGGGTGATCTTCGACGTACACGTTGAGCAGCGGGTGGCGGTGCTGCACCGCGCGGAGGGCGGCGGCAAGCGCGGACGGATCCAGGTCGTCAGCAAGCTCGGCCACGGTGCAGAAGTGCATCGTGCTCTTCTCCTGGCGCCGGTGATACATCCGCTCGAAAGCACCAAGCTGACGATCCCCGGTGACGTCCACGTGCCGTTGGTCACTGTCGTTGCCGGTCATCGGCTGCTCCCTTCCCGGCTGCGCTGCCGTTGAGCGTGTTGTGGCTGCGGGTAGAACATGGGCAGGAAATCTTGGACGAGCGCCAGGCCGCCCGGCGGCGCGGGCCGGAAGCCGAAGCGTCGCGTCGCGGGCCAAGACCGCTGTAAGTCAACAGTGTTCACGTGGTCGCCCGCCGCCTGATGAGGTCGGCGGCTTTCTCGGCGATCATGACGGTGGCGCCGTTGGTGTTACCGCTGACGACGGTCGGCATGACCGATGCGTCGACGACACGCAGTCCGTCGACGCCGCGCACCTTCAGTTGCGGGTCGACGACGGCGTTTTCGTCGATGCCCATCGCGCACGTTCCGACAGCGTGGTACTCCGTCTGCGACCAACGTCTCGCGTGTTCGGTGAGCGCTGCGTCGCTCGGGTTCGCCTCAATCGGCAAGTTCAGGCACCGGAGGTATTTGGAGATCGAGCTCTGGTTGGCCATCTCCAGTGAAACGCGCAGTCCGGCCGTGATGTCCGCGATGTCGGCTGGGTGGGTGTAATAGGCCGGGTCGATGTGTGGATGGATCATCGGGTCGGTCGACCTCAGCCACAGCCGGCCGCGGCTGCGCGGGTGCGTCGTCGCGGTCGCCATCGTGAAGTTCGGCAGTGGCGGGCTGGTGCGGCCGTGATCGACGAACGCGGTTGGCCCACCAATCAATTGCACGTTCGGCACGTCGCCGCCTGCGGTGGACACGAAGCCCCCGACTTCACCGCCGTTGGAGGCAAAGGGGCCGCCGTGGCCGCCCTGCCAGAGCGCCATGTTCTCGGGGCTTGCCATCTCGAGCAGGTCGGTGGAGTGCTGAGTCGCCCACACGAGCGGGACCATGGTGTGGTCGTGCAGGTTCTCTCCGACGCCCGGCACGTCGGCCACGACGTCGATGTCCTGCGCGCGCAGTTGGTCGGCAGGACCGATCCCCGAGAGCAGCAACAGTTGCGGGGAGTTGATGACGCCGCCGCTGAGCAGGACCTCTGACGCCGCGTGGGCGACCGTCTCGGTTCCGTCCTGGACGTAGGAGACGCCCATAGCCCGGTTGCCGTCGATGAGCACACGCGTCACGTGGGCGCCGACGCGCACGACCAGGTTGGGCCGCTGCATCGCCGGCCGCAGATAGGCATCGGCCTCCGACCAGCGGCGGCCGCTGTGGCAGGTGACCTGATATGCGCCCGCCCCGATCTGGCGTGCGCCATTGAAGTCGTCGTTGCGGGTCAGGCCCCATTCCGCGGCGGCGTCCACCCAGGCGTGCGACAGCTCGTGTGTGAACAACCGATCCTCGACATGCAGCGGGCCCTCGGTGCCATGGAATGGGGCACCGAGGCGGCTGTTGTTCTCGGCCCTGATGAAGTACGGCAACACGGTGTCGTAGTCCCATCCGACATTGCCGCGCTCGCTCCACCCGTCGAAGTCGCCGCGGTGCCCGCGGATGTAGACCATGAGATTGATGGATGACGAGCCGCCCAGCGTCTTTCCGCGCGGGAATGTGGTCGAGCCGTGATAGTTGGCCTGCTCCTCGATCTGGTAGTTCCAGTCGACCTCCGTGCCGAACAGGGTGCTGAACAGGGCCGGCACCTGGATCGTCTCCAAGGTGTCCTGCGGTCCGGCCTCCAGTAGGAGCACCCGGACCGAGGGATCCTCGGTGAGGCGATTGGCCAGCACACAGCCCGCGCTCCCCGCACCCACGATGACGAAATCAAAGGTCTCGGTCGAACGAATCAATGGTGTTGAAGTCATGTCGCAACCATAACCTATCTGAGGTCATGCACCATCAGATAGTGGGTGACCTCACATGGTGGTACGGTCGATGCATGCGACCAAGCGGTCGCTGCTTTCGTGGTGCGCTCAAGGAGGTGACTGATGCGGGATTACGACGGTAAGACGGCCGCGGAACGGGTCGCCGAACGCCGAGAACGACTCATCGACGCCGGCGTCGAACTCTTCGGCGAACGCGGATACGCTGCCACGTCGATCCGGGCCGTGCTCCAGCAGGCGGGACTGCGGGATCGCTACTTCGGCGAGAGCTTCGCCGATCTCGACTCGCTGCTCGCCGCCGTCTACTTACGGCTGATCGACGAAGAGATTTCCGACTGCGCCGCCGCGATCGCCAAGACGGGCGGCGGATCGGAGGGTAACCGCGCGATGATCGAGACGATCACGCGTTCATTCGAGAAACATCCCGGTAAGGCCCGCATCAAGTCGCGGGAGGTACTCAGCGGGGGACCCGTTGCCCGCGAGCAACGGCGGGCTGGGCTTCACCGACTCGCCCAGCTGGTCGCTGACCTCCTGCCGCCGAGTGCGACGCTGAGCCGAGGCGATGTACTCCTGCTCACGTTCGGTATCGTTGCCGCCGCCGACGAGCTTCTGATGACGTGGAGCGACGGTGCAGAAGGACTGACTCGCGACCGGGTGGTCGACGTGGTGACGCTGTTGTTCGATGCGACGGCTCAACACATCAGCTCTTCGTGAGAGTCGCTCTGCTCCAGAGCTGCCGCACACTTCTAGGTCGTCGCCCCCCGACGCACGAGAGCGAGAACTACGGCCGCGGTTGCGAAGAGGCCAGAAAAGAACCGGTTGAGCAGCACGCGGCGGAGTCGCGCTGGTCTTCTCGCCAAAGTCGCGACCGGTTGCGCGCCATTGGCGCAGGGCGAGGTAGAGCAGATAACCGACGCCGACGAACTTGATCACCGTAAAGGCCAGGATGGACTCGGCGACGATCGCGCCAAGCCCCACCGCCACCAAGGCCAACTGGAACAGCAGGCCCAGTTCCTGGCCGACGATGCTCCAATATGCCCGCAGGAGGCCGTGAGTCAGACCGGATGCCATCGACTGAATCGCCCGCGCGCCAGGCGAGAACGCAATCGCAATCGATGCACCGAAGAAGCCCAGCCACAAGTGCCAGTCGGTCGCGACGGTGTGGGCGGTCGCCATCATCTTGACGTTCCCCCGCGGCCCGAACAAACGGTGATGCCGACGTTCCGCAGGAAACGTTGGGCGAGTTCTGGATTGGCCATGGCACGACCATAGCCAATCTGAGGTCATGCACCATCAGATGGTGATACCCTCGACGGAGAGCCGGCGCGGTACTGCCATCCAAGGACCCGCGGCATCCAGTTCGAAATGTTCTTCAAAGCCGACCACCCATAGAACAGGCGAAATCGCAGGCAACTATGACTGGCAAACTCCACAGCACTGTGCTGCCCCAGACCGTCGACGGAACTCCGTACGCGGCGGTGGATGTGTTTGGACCTACCGTCGAATTCATTAGCGAACCAGATGATCCCGGCTCCGATTTCTGCGTCATGCGGGCCGTGGTACCGCCCGGTGTTGTGGTCCCGCTGCACAGCCACGACGATGGCGAGGACTTCGTCATCCTGGCGGGCACTCAGCAGGTGCTGACCAAGAGCGATCGCGGCTTGCACTGGCGTGACGTGAATGCCGGCGACTACGTCCATATACCGGGTGGCACCCCGCACGCGCACCGGAACGTGTCCGACGAGCCGGCGGTGGAGTTGGTCATCACCACTGCGCGGCTCGGGCGATTCTTTCAAGAGGTCGCCCGGACCGGCGTTACGCACCCACCTACGCTCAGTGAACTGGCCGAATTCGTTGCCGCGGCAACCAGATACGGCTATGACCTCGGCACGCCCGAGCAGAACGCCGCCATCGGCATCGCCCTGAGCGTCCGATCGGGCGAATGAAGCGCAGATCGGACAAGCATTGCCGCCGCGTAGCACCACCGACGATCTCCTAGGCGGGCCACCCGGAGGTGAAGGCGTTGGGTGGCACCGTCGCGCCAGTTGCCGGTGTGACACCAGTCCATTCACCGATCGCGTCATCGGCCCATCGTGCCCATCGGACGACAGCCTCGTATTGACCCATGAGCAGCTTTCCGGTGATCGCAATGATGGGCAGCCGGTCCGGGAATGGGCCGCCCGTGGTTGCGTACTGCGTTGACCTGTCGAGGATTTCAGCCAATCGCGCCTCTGCGTCTGCCCGGATTTCCCTCACCGCCGAACGCAGCTGATTCGCATCGCCCGCATCTGCGAACGCCACCTTGATCATGGCTTCGAACTCCATGCGCATCCCCGCGGCGGGCGTGTCCAACCAGTCCCGCAGCACCGTGCGACCCGCGTCGGTGATCTCGTAAACGGTGCTGCGCCGCTTGCCCGTGAAGGAGGCGTGCGAGGTGGCCAGACCGGCGGTGACGAGTTTTTTCGGCTCTTCATAGACCATGCTGGCCGCCCGAGGCCAGAACCAGCTCACCGTGCGGTCCATCTGCTGCGCGAGTTCGTAGGTCGTGAACGGCCGGATCGAGAGCAGCCCGAGTATTGCGAACGACGTCGGGGTCAGCTGCTTGTTCGACATGGCGTTTGACAATACTCCGATTCGGACTATTTTCGTAGATAGTCCGAATCGGAGTATGTCGAAGGAGAAACCATGCCGGAACCGCCCCGTGATCCGGTCATCGATGACGGTCATCGGCGCCAGGCAAGCGCGTCGCCGGATGTCGCAGCCGTCCCAACCCGGTTGACCCGCGAGTATGGCCTCCGACATCCGTTCGTCGGTGCGGGTATGGGATTCATCGCCCACGAACAGCTTGCCGCCGCGGTCACCAATGCCGGCGGATTGGGCGTGCTGGGAGCATCCCCCGATCCTCCGGGCAGCCTGCCGATAATGGTAGAACGATTGCGCGCATTGACTTCTGGGCCGTTCGGAGTGGATCTCATCTGTGCCGATACCGGGTTCGGGCCGGCCAGTACAGACTGGCATGTCGACATGTGCGTCCAGCTGAATGTGCCCTTGGTCGTATTTCACCATGACCCACCGCCGGACCGCTGGGTCAACACGTTGCGTGCCGCGGGCACAGGCGTCTGGATGCAGGCCTCCTCCCCCGAACTTGCCGCGGCCGCAATCGAACTCGGCGTCAACGGAATAGTCGCCCAGGGCCGCGAGGCCGGCGGCCATGCCCGCGGACGCATCCCGTTGCACACGCTGTTGGCGGCCGTCCGTCACAAGTGGCCTGACATGCTTCTGTTGGCGGCGGGCGGCATATCCGACGGGACCGCCGCGGCCGCTGCGTTGCGTGCGGGCGCCGACGGAGTGTGGGTGGGCACCGCCTTGGTTGCCGCCGAGGAAGCCAACGCCCATCCCGAGTACAAGCGTCGACTCACCGACTCACCCGGTAAGACGTTGCGCACCACTGCCTTCGGACCCGAGTGGCCCGACCAGCCCTACCGTCTTCTTGCCACTCCCGCCGTGCGCAGCGCTGCAGCACGCGTCGGTGATGTCGACGCGCACCAGCATCACACCATCGGCCGAACGCGCCTGTTCCCGCACTCGGTAAACATGCCGTACGACATGCCGGTCAGGTCGACGCTGCCACCCACACCCGAAACCAGCGGTGATTGGGAGTCGATGGCCTACCCTGCCGGCGAAGGGGTGGGCGCAGTTCGACGCACTGCCCCGGCCGCCGAGATCATCCGACAGATGATGGGTGACGCATACGACATACTCGCGACCGAACACCCGGTCCGCATCCAACTGTGAATCCAAGGGAACTCGCATGCCAACTTTCAGCAGGGTGTCGCACATTTCGTTCTCCGTCCGGGACGCCGAGACAAGCGCCCACTGGTGGGCAGCGCTGCTCGATCTGACCGAAATCGACCGGGTCGTCGGCGATGGCTGGCACGCCATTTTGCTGCTGCATCCGCCGTCGCGGACCGTCATCGAATGCCAGCAGCACGACGAGAATCAGGGCGAAACCTTCGACCCCCAACGCACCGGGTTCGATCACATGGGGTTCAAAGTCGACACACGGGCCGGCCTCGACGAGTGGCTGGCACGGTTCGCGCAGCTCGGCGTGCGCCACTCTCCGATCGCCGAGAGCGAATACGGTGCGGTACTGCCGTTCAAGGACCCCGACGGCATTCAGTTCGAGATGTTCTTCAAAGCCGACCACCCCTAGCGCACAGGCGAAATCGCAGGCGACATTCGAACAAGACGCCCTGGCAGACTTCGCCGCGTCCATCTGGTGCGCCAGTTCGCGGCGCAGGCGTCCCCGCCGGCATGGACCCTTCTCGAGATCGGGAACCGCTCACACGCGCGCACTTAGACGCATTGCGTCCCATAGGCCACTTCTAGATCATCAGTCACAGGAGCCCCAATCGTTCAAATATTCATACCTGTCACTTTAATGACGTTTGATAACAATCAAATCAATGGTCACAGTGGTTACATTGGCCGACCGTTGCATTCTCTTAACCGCCGAAAAACCATGAGGGCGGCGGGAGTCCGGTTACCAGAGTGGCGTTGACCTGCTTGAACGCGGGCCTCTCATCTGATCCCCAGCGGCCTCTCTGGCCCCATGGGAAGCAAGAGGGTTAAATAAACTCAGAGAAGATAATTAGACTCATTAATATCTCCGTTTAACTTTCGCCTCATCTGTAAAACTCAGTGCCACGATTTGAGCTTGAGGATCGCCGCTCACATCAGCCCGCTTGTTGGTGTGCGCGTCGCGGGGATCTCACGGAAGGATCGACATGGGTGTGCGGAAGGCTGTCGCCGTGGCCGTCGTCGCCGGTGTGATCGCGGTCGCGCAAATGGCCCTCCAATCCCATCGAATCTGCTTGCCCTCGTACCTTTTCTGGACTAGACGTCTACATCGGCGCTAAGACCTATGCGGACAGTCGGGTTGATGTCCGTCTCACCCTCGTCGGGATCGTTCAGGGCCCCTTTACGTTGCTTCGCTCCCGCTGGACCTTGATCCACCTCCACGGAGTGGCCGGTACGCCACGTCCTTGCCGGATTACCTGACGCAGTTCGCGCAGACGCTGCGTCGAGATCCACCACAGCACGATCAGAGCGTTCAGAGCCAAGCTGCCCCACATCACGCTCTCGCCGTGTCCATCGAGCAGAAGAGTCGCAATCCAGCCTATGGCGGCCGCGCTGGCCGATTGATAATGGCGACCGTGCTCGGTCCCGACGCCGATTTCCCGGGTCCCGACGCGCCGCCCGGTTACCTGACTCGCATCACGATCGAGAGGGTCGGCGGCGCGGGGTCCTGGACGACATGACGGCGATGCGCTGACGCCACCCATTGTTGCCATCTTGCGTGGTCCTCGACATGCACGCCGAGCAGTCGACGGGCGCAGTGACGGCGTGCCTAATCGCTCATGGGTTTGACGGCGCCGGCCGGGCAGCTGGAATCTACTGACATCGCAGTTGCTCCAGCGCTTTTGCCGTTGGGCTGCCTGGGTCGGCGGTAAAGATGATCAGATGCTGTCCACCCGAATGGGGAATGCTGAGCCTGTAGCGATGAAGGTACAGTTCACCGACGACAGGGTGGCGCACACGCGTTATTCCCGGGCGGTAACCGACCTCGGCTCGGGTCCAAAGCTCACGGAATCGTGAACTGACAGCAGATAATTCGGCGACCAACGCGCGCATACGGGGATCGTTGGATTCGCTGCCGGCGACTTCTCTCAACCCGCTGACCGCAATATCGGTCGCGTCGTCCCACTCGACGAAGAATTCCCGCGCGGCGGGTTCCACCAGGCGCCAGCGCAGGAAGTTCTGCCCGGGTGCGAACCCCGGTGACAGCGCGCGGGCGATCGCGTTGGCGGCCAGCACGTCCTGGTACCTGTTGGCGATGATTGCCGGCATCGGAAACTGATCGATCAGCGCGTCGAGGCCGTCGGCCGCAGTTTCCAGGTCTGGCTGCTGGCCGTGACTGCCGCCGGCCAGTTGGTACAGATACTCCGTGCCTTTGATGTCCAGCTGCAGCGCCCGCGCCAACGCGTCAAGGATCTGTTGGGACGGATTCTTGTCACGGCCCTGCTCCAACCGTAGGTAATACTCAGCGCTGATCCCGGCCAGCAGCGCCAGTTCCTCACGTCGTAAGCCCCGAACGCGCCTGCGGGCACCGGCAACCAGCCCGACGTCTTGGGGTTGCACCTGTGCACGCCGGGCGCGCAGGTACTCACCGAGCGCGTTGCCCTGTGCCGTCATTCCCCGAGCGT
>NZ_JAOPWB010000032.1 GCF_025965855.1 Mycobacterium sp.
TGCCGCCGAACAGCTGCACGGCCTCCATCGCAACGTCGGTGGCCGCCTCCGACTAGTACAGCTTGATCGCCGATGCCTCGGCCAGCGTGAGCGGCTTGCCCGCCTGCTGCCGCTCGATGGTGTGAAACACCATGTTCTGCACATTCATCCGGGCGATCTCCATCTTGGCCAGCTTGAGCTGGATCAGCTGGAACTGCCCGATGTTCTTGCCCCACAGCGTGCGGGTCTTGGCGTAATCCACGCACAGCCGGTGGCATTCGCTGATGATGCCCAGCGACATCATCGCGATCCCGATCCGCTCGGCGGCGAAATTGTCGCGGGCGCTTTCGCGGCCGTCGCCGTCGGCCTGGCGTTGGTTCTCGCCGAGCAGGCGATCGGGAGTCAGCCGCACGTTGTCGAAGAACAATTCGCCCGTCGGCGAGGACATCATGCCCATCTTCTTGAACGGCTTGCCCTGCGTCAGCCCGGGCATGCCCGCGTCCAGCACGAAGATGAGCACCGGCCGGTTGCGCCGGTCCGTCGGCGGTTCGCCAGAAACAGGCGAGTCAAGCTTGGCGTAGACAACCAGGACGTCGGCGTAGGGCCCGTTGGTGATGAATGTCTTCTGGCCGTTGAGGATGTAGGCCCCGTCTGGATCGCCGGAGCGCCGGACAGTGGTCTTCATGCCGCCGAAGGCGTCAGAGCCGGAGTCCGGCTCGGTGATGGCCCACGCCGCAATCTTTTTCAGCGTCATCAGGTCGGGCAGCCAGCGTTCTTTCTGGGCCAGCGTGCCGCGGCTCATGATGGTCGCCGCACCCAGGCCGATGCTGACCGAGGCGGTGCTCAGCAACCCGATGCTCACCCGGGCCAGTTCGGATACGAGGACCGCCATCATCGACGCCTGGCCCGATCCGCTGAAGTCGTTTGTACCGTCTGGCTTTTCGTCGCGCGCCTCGCCCGCTTCCCTGGCGCGCTCCCGTTCCAGCATCGACTTGACCGATTCGGCGGCCATCACGTCGAGGCCGAACTGGCTGAACAGCTTTCGGGCAATCGGATAGGGCGACAGCGCGCCCGTTTCCAGTTCGTCGAGATGCGGGCGAATCTCCTTGTCGATGAACTGACGAACGGCATCCCGAACCATGAGGTCGGTGTCGGACCACTCGATCACGGTTCAGCGTTGGGCGCGCTGGTAAGCGGTGACGACGGCGGCGCCGCCCAGCCCGATGTTGTGCTGCAGTGCCGCGGTGACGTCGTCGACCTGACGCGCCTCGGCGGTGCCGCGCAGCTGCCAGGTCAGTTCGGCGCACTGCGCCAACCCGGTCGCCCCCAGCGGGTGCCCCTTGGAGATCAATCCGCCCGACGGGTTGACCACCCAGCGGCCACCGTAGGTGGTGTCACCGTTGTCGACCAGCTTGGGCGCCTCGCCCGGGCCGCACAGTCCCAGGGCCTCGTAGAGCAGCAGCTCGTTGGCCGAGAAACAGTCGTGCAGCTCGATCACCTGGAAGTCCTCGGGACCCAGCCCGGACTGGTCGTAAACGCGTTGCGCGGCTTGCACATTCATGTCATGGCCGATGAGGTTCTTGGCGCTGCCGTCGAACGTCGACGCGAAGTCGGTGGTCATGGCCTGGCCGACGATCTCCACCGCCTGGCCGGCCAGCCCGTGGCTGTCGACGAACGATTCCGACGCCAGGATCGCCGCGCCCGAACCGTCCGAGGTCGGCGAGCACTGCAGCTTGGTGAGCGGGTCGGAGATCATCCGCGCCGCCAGGATGTCGTCGAGGGTGTAGGACTCCTGGAATTGCGCGTACGGGTTGTTGACGGAGTGCTTGTGGTTCTTGTAGCCGATCTTGGCGAAGTGCTCCGCGGTGGTGCCGTATTGCCTCATGTGCTCGCGGCCGGCGGCGCCGAACATCCACGGCGCGACGGGCATGGCGAAGTCGTCGATCTCGGCCATCGCCTTGACGTGCTTGCCCATCGGCGATTCGCGGTCCTGGGCGCTGCCGCTCAGCGCGCCGGGCTGCATCTTCTCGAATCCGAGCGCGATGGCGCAGTCGACGATCCCGCCGCGGATGGCCTGTGCCGCCAGGAAAAGCGCCGTCGAGCCGGTCGAGCAGTTGTTGTTGACGTTGACGATCGGAATCCCCGTCATGCCCAGCTCGTAGAGCGCCCGCTGGCCGGACGTCGAGTCGCCGGCGACGTAGCCGACGTAGCCCTGCTGCACCTCGCGGTAGTCGACACCGGCGTCGGCCAGCGCGTTGGTGCCCGACTCCCTCGCCATGTCCGGGTAGTCCCAGCCCTCACGCCGGCCAGGCTTCTCGAACTTCGTCATGCCAACGCCGACGACGTACACCTTGTTGGACATTTTGGCCCCTTCCGAACGCCTCAGGCTCTCAGTTTGCAACTTGCCCGTGCCGAGCCGTCGCCCGGGACCCGTTTGCGTCGTCGCCGAGCCGGTAACTTCGCAGGCCCTCACTCGCACTTTGTCTGCGGATTTACCGGCTCGGCGAACGGACTACAGCGTCGACGGGTGAATCACGACCACCGACTTCGTCGCCGGGCCCTCGTCGCGCAGCAGCGCGATCACCCGGCCGTCGGCGTCGCTGGCGGCGTAGACGCCGTCGATCCCGGCCGCCGACAACGACCGGCCGTTGCTTGCCGCCCGGGCCTCCTCGGCGGTGAGGTCGCGGCGCGGAAACATCAGCAGGCACGCCTCGTCCAGGGTCAAGTTCAGCTCCGGCCGCTCGGCCAGGTCGTCGAGTGAGCGCGCCTGGTCCAGCCCGAAGCGGCCGACGCGGGTGCGCCGCAACGCCGTCAGGTGCCCGCCCACGCCCAGCGCGGCGCCGAGATCGCGGGCCAGCGCGCGGATGTAGGTTCCCGACGAGCAGTCGACCGCGACGTCGACGTCGACGAGCCGGTCGTGGGAGCGCGCGGCCAGCACCTCGAACCGGTCGATGCGCACCGGCCGCGCGTCGAGCTCGACGGCGTGACCCTCGCGGATCAGCCGATAGGCGCGACGGCCGTCCACCTTGATCGCGCTGACCGCCGACGGCACCTGCTCGATGTCCCCGCGCAGCCCGGCGACCGCGGCGGCGATCGCCTCATCCGTCACGTGCCCGGCCGAAACGCTTTGCAGCACTTCGCCTTCGGCATCCTCGGTGGAGGTGGTCTGGCCGAGCCGGATGGTGGCCGCATACGACTTCGACGCCGCCGTGAGCAGGCCGAGGATCTTGGTGGCCCGCTCGACGCCGATCACCAGCACGCCGGTGGCCATCGGGTCCAGCGTCCCCGCGTGCCCCACCCGGCTGGTGGAAAAGATGCGGCGACAGCGCGCCACGACGTCGTGACTGGTCATGCCGGCCGGCTTGTCGACGACGACTATGCCCGGATCGCTCATAGGACGATCGCGGTGAGCACCAGCCCGCGCTCGACCGACCAGCGGCCCCTCAGCGCGGTCAGCGGCGGACCCGACAGTGCGGCGCCGTCGACGAGGATCTTGGAGACGAACACCCCCGTAGTTCCCCGGCCGGGCGAATCGAGGTCGAACACCACGTGGGCGTCCTCGAAACCCAACCAGCGCTCGGTCAGCGGGAACCAGGCCTTGTAGGTCGCCTCCTTGGCGCAGAACAGGATCCGGTCCCAATGCAGGCCGTCGGGCAACGCGGCGATCTCGTGGCGCTCGACTTCGAGGGCGATCGCGCCCAGCACGCCGTCCGGCAACACGTCGTGCGGTTCGGCGTCGATGCCCACCGAGCGCACCGCGCCGGCGCGCCCCACCACCGCGCCGCGGTAGCCGGTGCAGTGGGTGAGGCTGCCCACCACCCCGTCGGGCCAGCGCGGTTCCCCCTTGTCGCCCTTGAGGATCGGCACCGGTGGCACGCCCAGCTCGCCCATCGCGATGCGGGCGCAATGGCGCACGGTGATGAACTCGTTGCGCCGCTTGGCGACCGACTTGGCGATCAGCGGCTCCTCTTCGGGCAACGGGGTCAGGCCCGGCGGATCGGAATACACCTCCGCATACGCCAGATCCTCCGAAGCCGTGTCGGGCAACACCGACGACACCAGCGTGCCGCCCGTCATCGAGACTGTCGCTGCCGCACTCGTTCCTGGAACTGTTCGGCCTGGCGGCGCATCTCGGGGGTGATCACGAAGTGACCGCCGAAGTCGTTGAGATAGCCCGGCGCGTAATGGGGATCCGGCAACACCTGGCGCAGCCAGCTGTACGGCTTGCGGCGCCGCCACTCCCGCGGGTAACCCACCGACACTTCCTCGAAGCGCACCTCGTCGTACCACGTGGTTCGCGGGATGTGGAGGTGCCCGTACACCGAACAGACGGCGTTGTAGCGGGTGTGCCAGTCGGCGGTCTTGGTGGTTCCGCACCACAGCGAGAATTCCGGGTAGAACAACGCGTCGCAGGGGTCCCGCACCAACGGAAAGTGGTTCACCAGCACGGTCGGTGTCATCCAGTCGAGCTGTTCGAGGCGGGGGCGGGTGCTGGCCAGCCGCTCGCGACACCAGGCCTCGGGGGTGGCGTACGGTTCGGACGAGAGCAGGAACTCGTCGGTGGCCACCACGTTGCGCTGCCGCGCGATCGCCAGGCCCTCGGCTTTGCTCTCCGCCCCCTCGGGCAAGAAGGTGTAGTCGTACAGCAGGAACATCGGCACGATGGTGGCCGGGCCGCCGCGCTCGGTCCATACCGGGAACGGATGCTCCGGCGTGATCACGCCCATCTCGTCGCACATGTTGACCAGGTACTCGTAGCGCGCCTTGCCGAAGATCTGCATGGGATCCCGGTTGGTGGTCCACAGCTCGTGATTGCCGGGCACCCAGATCACCTTGGCGAACCGCCGCCGCAGCAGGTCAAGCGCCCAGCGGATCTCGTCGGTGCGTTCGGCGACGTCACCGGCGACGATCAGCCAGTCGTCCGGCGACGACGGATACAGCGATTCGGTGACCGGCTTGTTGCCGAGGTGACCGGTGTGCAGGTCGGAAACCGCCCACAGCGTCGGCTGCCCACCATTCGTCGATTCCCTGCTCGCCACGACTAACCAGCCTAACGACCCCCGTGATAAGCCGGTTTCCGCCAGGCCCTTGCCCGCGGGATTAGAACGTGTTCTCTTTTCACTGTGGGGGCGCTGACACGGCTTGTACACTCCCGGCAAGGGACCGCCGAGGCATGACCCGGTGGGGGTAGGAGATGTCGGTGTTCGCCAATCTGCGGCTGATCGGAGCACTGGGCGCGCTGGCCACGGCGCTGGTGGTGGGCGCCCACAGCGCCCCGGCGGGGCCGAGCGGAGGCGGGCCCGTCGAGCTGCGGTCGACGGCCGAGCCGATCGAGACCACGATGAAGAGTCCCATCGTGGCGACGACCGACCCGCGGCCCTTCGACGCGTGCGAGGACATCCCGTTCGACGTCGTGCAGCGGCTGGGATTGGGGTTCACGCCGCCCGAACACGAGGACGGGCTGCGCTGCCACTTCGACGCGGGTAACTACCAGGTGGCCGTCGAGCCCATCATCTGGCGCACCTACGACCAGTCCCTGCCCTCCGACGCCGTCGAGACCACCATCCAGGGTCACCGCGCGGCGCAGTACTGGGTGATGAAGCCGACCTATCACAACAGCTTCTGGTACTACTCCTGCATGGTCGCGTTCAAGACCAGCTACGGCGTGCTCCAGCAGGCGCTGTACTTCTCGACGGTCTACTCCAACCCTGAGGTGGACTGCATGTCCACCAATCTGCAGCGCGCCAACGACCTCGCGCCGTATTACAAGTTCTGAAGACACCGCCGGGCGTCTTGAAAAAACCTAGCCTGGGGAGCGCGACTACGACCGCTACCCGCCCCGCGCGGCCCAAGCCGGGCAGCCTGGGACGAGTCGGGGACACCGCGCTCGGTCGCCTGTTGGGCCTGCCGCGCGCGATCACCGGGTACACCGTGGATCGCGTCGAGGTGCCGATGCGCGACGGGGTCACCCTGGTGGCCGACCACTACGTGCCCGGCACCTCCGGCCCCGCCGGCACCCTGCTCGTCCGCGGACCCTACGGGCGGGCGTTTCCGTTCTCGCAGGCCTATGCCCGGCTGCATGCCGCTCGCGGCTACCACGTCGTGCTGCAGAGCGTGCGCGGAACGTTCGGGTCGGGCGGCGAATTCGACCCGATGGTCAACGAGGCCGCCGACGGCGCCGACACGGCCGTTTGGCTGCGCGAGCAGCCCTGGTTCACCGGTCGATTCGCGACCGTCGGGGTGTCCTACCTGGGCTTCACCCAGTGGGCGCTGCTGCAGGATCCGCCGCCCGAGCTGGCCGCGGCCGTGATCACCGCGGGCCCACACGATTTCAACGCCTCCGTGTGGGGCACCGGCTCGTTCGCCGTCAACGACTTCCTGGGCTGGAGCGATCTGATTTCTCACCAGGAGGATCCGGGGCGCGTCAAGATGGCGCTGCGCCAGCTGCGCGCCCGGCGCAGGGTGGTGGAGGCGGCCGGTGAGGTGCCCCTGGGGCCCGCGGCCCGGGCGCTGCTCGGCGCGGGCGCGCCGTGGTTCGAATCGTGGGTCGAACACCGCGAGCACGACGACGCGTTCTGGGACTCGCGGCGGTTCAGCGACGCGCTGGACCGGGCGCGGGTGCCGGTGCTGCTCATCGGCGGCTGGCAGGACATTTTCATCCGGCAGACGCTGCAGCAGTATGCGCACCTGCGCGGCCGTGGCCAAGACGTTCCGGACGTCGCGCTCACCGTCGGACCCTGGACACACGCCCAGCTGCTCGGCAAGGCGCTACCCGTCAGCGCGCGGGAAACGCTGGAGTGGTTGGACACTCACCTGGGCGGCGCGGCCGCCCCGCGCCGGCCCAGCAGCGTCCACGTGTGCATAACCGGCCTGGACAGGGGCCACGCCTGGCACCACCTGCCCGTCTGGCCGCCCGCCACGACCGAACGGGCACTGTACCTGCGGCCCGGCGGACACCTCGGCGAGACGGCGCCGACCGATCTCAAAGCGTTGGCACCGGCGACATTTCGCTACGACCCCGCCGACCCGACGCCCACCACCGGCGGTCCGCTGCTGTCCCCGAACGGCGGTTACCGCGACGACAGCCGCCTCGCCCTGCGCGACGACGTCCTCGCCTTCACCACCCTCACGCTCACCCACGACCTGTACGTCTACGGGAATCCGGTGGTCGAGCTGACACACAGCTCCGACAATCCCCATGTCGATCTGTTCGTCCGGGTGAGCGAGGTCAGGGACGTCGGGGCCAAGGGCCGCTCCCAGAACGTCAGCGACGGCTACCGGCGGTTGGGCGCCACCAACACCGCCGAGACCGTACGCGTGGAACTCGACGGGATCGCCCACCGCTTCCGCGCCGGCTCGCGCATCCGCGTCCTCATCGCCGGCGGCTGGTTCCCTCGCTACGCGCGCAACCTCGGCACCGAAGAACCGTTGTTGACGGGCCGGCAGACCACACCGGCCACCCACGCCGTGCACTACGGACGCTCCCGGCTGCTGCTCCCGGTCGGCCCCAGCGATCCGTCAGCCGACCGCGTCGCGGACGCGGAGAGCGACCTGATCTAGCGCGGGCTCGTCGTGCACCGGCGCGGCCAGGCGAACATCGGCCAGCGGGAGCTGCACCCAGCTGGTGCAGCCGCCGTACTCGGGGGCCCGCGTGATCCGCACCGGCTCGGCCAGCGGGATCACCGACACCACCAGCACGGCCAGCTTGTGCTTGGGCCGGAAGTCGAGCCGATCTTCACGCACCGACTCCGCGGTCCAGATATGCAGATCCTCGATCGCCGACAGACCATCCGGCCGGTTAACCTCTTGTGCCGCAACGACCTTCGCTGCGGCACGCAGCACCAGCCGCTCGTCGGTGCTGTCGGCGGCCCCGGCCTGCAGCAGGTCGCGATGCTCGGGCCGGACGCGCTGGGCGTGGCTGTGCGCGACGGTCGGGAACAGCAAGAACTCCCGGGCCGCCAGCTCGAACCGCTTTTCGCCGATGCCGCCCTTACGCAGCAGCACCCGCTGCCGGCCGTCGAGCAGCGCGTGCACCACCGCGCCCCACTCCTTGAGCGCGGGCGCCGTCTCTGTCATCTGCCGGTCATTCCGGCCCGGCCAGGCGGGCCATCACCTCGGGCCGGCGCAACGGCGGGACGGCCTTCGGCGGCTGGCGCCGCGGCGGCAGGGCCGCCAGCAATCGCGCCGTCGTCTCGGTGACCTCGGCGACCGCCGCCTCGAACGCTTCGGCGTTGGCGGCCGACGGGCGGGTGATGCCGCTGACCTTGCGCACATACTGGCGCGCGGCCGCCGCGACCTCCTGCGGCGTGGCCGCCGGCTGCAGGCCGCGCAGTTCGGTGATGTTCCTGCACATGCCTCAACGATAAGGGCTGCCCCTGCGCGGCGCCGGCTCGTCACATCCGCCGCAAGCCACCCTCTACGGTGATCACATGACCGACGACATCCTGCTGATCGAGACCGACGAGGGGGTGCGCACCCTGACCCTCAACCGGCCCCGGGCGCGCAATGCGCTGTCCTCGGCGCTGCGGGACCGGTTTTTCGGTGCCCTGGTCGACGCCGAGACCGACGACGGCGTCGACGTGGTCATCGTCACCGGCGCCGACCCGGTGTTCTGCGCGGGGCTGGACCTCAAGGAGCTGGGCGGCGAGTCGGCGCTTCCGGACATCTCGCCGCGATGGCCACCGCTGACCAAGCCGGTGATCGGCGCGATCAACGGCGCCGCGGTCACCGGCGGGCTGGAGGTGGCCCTGTACTGCGACGTCCTGATCGCTTCGGAGCAGGCCCGCTTCGCCGACACGCACGCCCGGGTGGGCCTGCTGCCCACCTGGGGACTGAGCGTGCGGTTACCCCAGAAGGTGGGCGTCGGCCTGGCCCGGCGGATGAGCCTCACCGGGGACTACCTGTCCGCCACCGACGCGCTGCGCGCCGGCCTGGTGACCGAGGTGGTGCCGCACGACCAGCTGCTGCCCACGGCGCGCCGGGTGGCGGCGTCGATCGTCGGCAACAACCAGAACGCGGTGCGGGCGTTGCTGGCGTCCTATCACCGGATCGACGACTCGCAGACCAGCGCGGGGCTGTGGCTGGAGGCGATGGCGGCCAGACAGTTCCGGACCAGCGGCGACGACATCGCCGCCAACCGCGACGCGGTGCTGCAACGCGGGCGGGCCCAGGTGCGTTAGGAGGAAGCGATGCGCGCTGGCCGTGTCACTATGGGAGCCCTGACTCTGGCGGCGGCATCCGCGATCGCGTCCGCACCGCACGCCGCAGCGCTGCCGCCGCGATTCCCCGACCTGAACAGGTTCATCGCCGTCCCGGTGGACGGCTATGCGACGACGCCTTCCCAGGGCGGGGCACCCCGCATCAGCTTTTCCGCCACGCCGACCCTGGTGTGCGACTTCTACGGCGGGCCGGCGCCCGCTCCCCAACCGTCACAGGACATCAAGTGCAACGGCGACACGCCCGGAATGGACGATGTCCCGTTTCCCGGTGGTGGGGGCCACCCGAAACCGGGCGATTGCGTCGTGGGCGCCGTCAATTTCAAGGGGCCCGGCTACGAACTGAGCCGCATGACCTACGGCGGGTGCGACGGCAACCCGCCCGCGCTGACGTCGGGCGGCAAATCGTTGGGCGCGGGCCAGAAGCTGTCATACCTGAACGTCACATGCGCCGTCGGGGCCGACAACTTCGTCGCGTGTCTGGATACCACCAGCGGAGACCACGGATTCGTGCTGGACCCTTCGGGAAGCTGGGCCTTCTAACCGAGCGCCGCGCGCAGCGACGCGACGGCGTCGTCGATCGACCCGACTGTCGAGTAGCCGGCGGCCAGCCGGTGGCCACCGCCGCCGAACGTGGACGCGACCGCCGCCAAATCCACGTCGGCCTTGGCCCGCATCGACACCGACCAGTGCCGCGGGTCGACCTCCTTGAAGACCGCGGCGACTTCCGCCTGCTGGGTGGTCCGCACGATGTCGACGATGCTCTCGACTTCCTCGGCGCGGGAGCTGACCCAGTCCCGATGCTCGACGACCGCGTACACGAGTCCGCGACCGCCGACCGCGTCAGGCACCAATTGCGCCGAGGCCAGTACCCGCGACAGCAGCGGCAGCCAGCCGAACGGGTGGGTGTCCATCAACGTCCGGCTGATCGCGGCGTTGTCGACGCCGATGTCGACCAGCCGCGCCGCCAGCCGAAGCGCGCGGGCGCTGGCCCAGCGGAACGATCCGGTGTCGGTCGTCAGGCCCGCGTAGATGCAGTGCGCGACGTCCCGGTCGATCGGCTTGCCCCATGCGTCAAGGATGTCGGCGATCATCATCGTGGTGGAATCCGCCGAAACGTCGATGAAATTGGCGCTGCCGAAAAGGTCGTTGGAGGCGTGGTGGTCGATGACCAGCGACTGGCTGCCCGGGCCGGCCAGATCGCTCAGCTCCCCGAGCCGCTTGACGCTCGGAACGTCAACGGTCACAACCAATTCGACGTCGCGGCAGATCGCGTCGGGGGCGACCAGCAGCTGACAGCCGGGCAAGGAGGCCAGCGACTCGGGCAGCGTCGCCGGCGCGGCGAAACTGACCTCGACGCGCTTGCCGCACCTGTCCAGCACCAAGGCCAATGCCAGCCCCGCGCCTATGGTGTCGGCGTCGGGATGGACGTGGGCGACCACCGCGATCGTCGCGGCACCCGACAGCAGCTCGACGGCGCCGGTGGCGTCGACGCGCGCCCCGACCCGCGGGGCGCTGGCCAGGTCAGTCTTCGGGTCGATCGTCGTCACCGGCGTTCCCGTCGCTCGCGTCCCCAGCCCCGCTTACACGGTACGGATCGGCCTCCCCGGCCGGCTTGGCACCCGAGCGAACCCGCGCCAGATCGGCGTCCGCGGCGCGGGCACGCTCCAGCAACTCGTCCATCCGCTGCACGCTGTCGGCCGTCGTGTCGCGGGTGAACGTCAGCGTGGGCGTGAAGCGCACCCCGGTGCCGGCCCCGACCTTGGTGCGCAGCGTGCCCTTGGCCCGCTCCAGCGCGGCCGCGGCGGCGGCGTAGTCGGGCTCGTCGTCGAGCGTGCGGCCCATCACCGTGTAGAACACGGTCGCGTCGTGCAGGTCTGCCGTCACTTTCGCGTCGACGATGGTCACCCCGTCCAGCCCCGGACCCTTGATCTCGAACTCGATTGCCGAGGCGACGATCGTGAAGATCCGTTTGGCCAGCCGGCGCGCCCGGGCAGGGTCTGCCATCAGGCGCGCTCCTTTTCGACGAGCTCGTAGGACTCGATGATGTCGCCTTCCTTGATGTCGGAGTAGCCCAGCGTCATACCGCATTCGAAGCCCTCACGGACCTCTGTCACGTCGTCCTTCTCCCGCCGCAGCGAGGTGATCGAAAGGTTGTCGACGATCACGATGTTGTCCCGCAGCAGGCGGGCCTTCGCGTTACGGCGAACCACACCCGAGCTGATCATGCAGCCGGCGATGATGCCGACCTTCGAGGAGCGGAACAACGCCCGGATCTCGGCGCGGCCCAGCTGGTTTTCCTCGTAGATCGGCTTGAGCATGCCGCGGAGGGCCTTTTCGATCTCGTCGATCGCCTGATAGATGACCGAGTAGTAGCGGATCTCCACGCCTTCCTTGTCCGCCATCTGGCTCGCCTTGCCCTGGGGCCGGACGTTGAAGCCGATGATGATGGCGTCGGACGCGGCAGCGAGGTCGACGTTGGTCTCGGTGATCGCACCGACACCGCGGTCGATGAC
>NZ_JAOPWB010000062.1 GCF_025965855.1 Mycobacterium sp.
AACTGTTTCTCGGTGACAACCTAGATCCGACCAAACTCAGCGCCGCGTGCGAGCGGGGTGTGCTCACCTTGACCATTCCCGTCTCGGAGGCAAGCAAGCCCCGCAAGGTCGAGATCGGCAGTTCCGACGAGGGTCGGAAGTCCGTCCAAACGGATTCCGGTCAGCGCGAGTCGGTTAACGCATAGGGCTCGCGATGATTCAGCACACCGCGATGGCCTCGGCGGTCCGGCCGGACGCGCCGGCCCGCCAGGCCATCGCCACCTTCGATAACTATGCCGACGCCGAACGGACAGTGGACTACCTCGCCGATCTGCAGTTCCCGGTGAACCGGCTGGCGATCGTCGGCCGAGATCTGGAGTTGGTCGAGCAGGTCACCGGGCACATGAACTACGGCCTGGCGGCGCTGCGCGGCGCAATCTCAGGTGGTCTGGTGGGAGCGCTGATCGGCTGGGTTTTCGGTGTCTTCAGTTGGATTCACCCGTTGATAGCCGGGCTGGTGCTCGCGTTCTATGGCCTCATCTTCGGTGCCGTGGTGGGAGCGTTGATCGGCATGCTCGTGTACGGGATGCAACGCGGTCGACGCGATTTCGCGGCGGTCACCACACTTCAGCCGAGACATTTCGACGTCGTCGCCGACGTAGCGGTCGCCCAGCGCGCTCTGCAACTCCTCAAAGGACCAACGGAAGGGACTACTACATGGCAACCGCAGTAGGAATCGATCTCGGGACGACGAATTCCGTCATCGCCGCGTGGCAGGGGGGCGAACCGGTGGTGATCCCCAACGCCGAGGGAGCACGAACCACCCCGTCGGTCGTGGCCTTTACCGAGAGCGGGGAGCGCCTGGTCGGGCAACTGGCCAGGCGACAATCCATCATGAACCCCAAGGGCACCATCTACTCGGCGAAGCGATTCATTGGCCGCCGTTTCTCGGAGGTCTCCGAGGAGGCAAAGGCTGTCAGCTTTGATGTCGTCGAAGGTGAAGGCGGCGCAGCCCGATTCGAGGTGCGCGGCAAGCTATACGCGCCGGAGGAAATCAGCGCCCAGGTGCTGCGCAAACTCGCCGACGATGCGGGCAAGTTTCTGGGTGAGCGAGTGGGCGAAGCCGTCATCACTGTCCCGGCTTACTTCAACGACGCCCAGCGCAACGCCACCAAGGACGCGGGGCGGATTGCCGGTCTGGAAGTTCTGCGCATCATCAACGAGCCGACCGCAGCGGCGCTCGCATACGGCTTGGATAAGAAGGGACACGAAACCGTTCTCGTCTTCGACCTCGGGGGCGGCACCTTCGACGTGAGCCTGCTCGACGTCGGTGACGGCGTGGTGGAAGTCCGCGCCACCGCGGGCGATTCCCACTTGGGCGGCGACGATTTCGACCGCCGGCTGGTGGACTATCTGGCCGATGAGTTTCAGCGTGAGAACGGCATCGATCTGCGCTCGGACCCCCAAGCTTTGCAGCGGTTGTTCGAGGCGGCGGAGAAGGCCAAAGTCGAGCTGTCATCGGTGGCGCAGAGCCAGGTGAACCTGCCATTCATCACTGCGGACGCCGGCGGGCCAAAACACCTCACCATGACGATCATGCGGTCCAAGTTCGACGACCTCACCGCCGATCTGGTCGAGCGCTGCATGGGTCCGGTCAAGCAGGCGATGAGCGACGCGAAGGTATCGGCCAACGATATCGACGAGGTCATCCTGGTCGGCGGGTCGACTCGCATCCCCGCCGTCCAGGCCCTCGTCCGCCGGCTCACCGGCGGCAAGGACCCGAACATGAGCGTGAACCCCGACGAGGTGGTCGCGATGGGGGCGGCGGTGCAGGCGGGGGTGCTCAAAGGTGAGGTTACCGACGTCCTCCTGCTCGACGTGACACCGTTGTCGTTGGGCGTGGAAACCCGCGGCGGCGTGATGACCAAGATCATCGAACGCAACACCACGATCCCGGTGCGGCGCAGCGAAGTATTCACCACCGCCGAAGACAACCAACCCGCCGTCGACATCGTCGTACTGCAGGGTGAGCGCGAATTAGCCAGGGACAACCGGGTGCTCGGCCGGTTCAGCTTGCAGAACATCCGCCCTGCACCGCGCGGCGAGCCGCAGATCGAAGTCATCTTCGACATCGACGCCAACGGCATCCTCAACGTCACCGCGCGGGATAAGGACACCGGTGCCGAACAGAGCATCACCATCAGCGAGCAGTCAAACCTCGACAAGAGTGAGGTCGAGCGGATGGTCGCCGAGGCCGAAGCGCATCGCCGGGAAGACGAGCAGCTCCGCCGGGCGGTCGAAGCGCGCAACGAGCTTGACTCGGTGGCATACCAGGTGGAGCGACGGCTTGCCCAGCTCGGCGACTCGGCCCCGCCCCATGAGCGGGCGCGCGCGGAGACGCTGATCACCGATGCCCGGCAGGCCGTCAAAGAGGAAGCACCACTCGACCGAGTCCAGTCGTTGACCTCGGAGCTGCAGCAACTCCTCTATGGCTTGCAGTCTGCCCCAACCGCTGGCGGCAACGGACAGCCGTCCGGCAACGGAGACGGGTCAAGATCGGACGATGACGTCGTCGACGCCGAGTTCGACCGGGGCTGAGCGGTATGGGCATCCCCGCGGAACAATCGACCAGTGAGCAGAACCACGACAGGCCGACCGACGCTACTGCGGAACCCGTTGCCAACCAAGCTGATTGGGACGAAGAGCTGGCTCGGCTCGAGGACCGCTGGCGGCGAGCGGTTGCTGACCTGGACAACTTGCGCAAGCGATACGCACGCGAATTGGACCGAGAGCGCGGGGCGGAACGCTCAACGGTGGCCCGGGCGTGGCTTCCGATCGTGGACAACCTGGAGCGAGCCGTCAGTCATGCGCGCGACGAAGCGGTCATCGACGGTTTGCGCAACATCCTCCAAGAAGCGGTGCAGGTGCTGGAACGTCTGGGCTACCCGCGTGATGCGGCGACCGGGGTGCCGTTCGACCCGGAGCGCCATGAGGTCGTCGGCGTGGCCGATCATCAGGACAGCGCGCCCGGGACGGTTTTGGAGGTGATTCGCCCCGGCTATGGCGAGGGCTCGCGACAGCTCCGCCCGGCGGCCGTGGTGGTCAGCCGGCGCGAGGAGTGAGGTCTGGTGGCCCGCGATTACTACGAGGTGCTCGGGATCTCGCGAGACGCGACGGCCGACCAGATCCAGCAGGCGTTTCGCACGCAGGCCCGCAAATACCACCCTGACATCAATAAGGATCCTGGCGCAGAGGACCGGTTCAAAGAGATCAACGAGGCCTATCACGTCCTGGCCGACCCGCAAACCCGTCGGCGCTACGACCGGTTCGGGGAGGACTTCCGACGAGTTCCAGAGGACTGGGACGAGCGAGTCGGCGCTGGAGCAAGCGGCTCGACCCGATTTCGTAGCGGCGATCGATCCGGCCCCCGTGTGCGCTTCGGACAGGGCTTCGGTGGCGCCGGCGGCATCAACATCGAAGATCTTTTCGGCGACATCTTTTCGGGCGGTAGTGGCTTCGGACCCGCGCCCGGCGCCGACCAGGAGGCAGTGCTGGAACTGACCATCGAGGAGGCCTACCGCGGCGGCCGACGACAGATCTCCCTGAACGGTCGCAACTACACCGTGAACATTCCGGCCGGAGTCGTCGACGGGCAGCGGATCCGCTTGGCCGGTCAGGGCGGGCGGGGCAGCGGGGATGGGTCGCCAGGCGACCTGTATCTGGTCGTTCGGATCGCACCGCATCCCCACTTCCGGCTTGATGGCCGCGACCTAATCGTCGATCTGCCCGTCTCACCCTGGGAAGCGGCGCTCGGAGCAACCGTCGCGATTCGCACCCCCGGAGGGGAGGCCAAGGTCAAGGTGCCCCCCGGTTCCTCGACCGGCAGGCGGTTACGGCTGCGGGGCGAAGGGATGCCCAACCCGCGTGGTGCGCCGGGCGACCTGTACACCGAGATAAAAGTTATGGTGCCGCCCAAACCCACTGCCCGAGAACGCGAGTTGTTTCGGCAGCTGGCCACCGTGTCGACGTTCGACCCGCGGAGGGGACGATGACGGCACCCGCCGCTCGCTATACCTTGGCGCGTCGGACGGGATTGTGCCTTGATTGTCGAAAAGGCCTTGATGCCAGTGCTTGTCGACTTGCGGGCAAGCTGGTGTGGACCATGCCATATGGTGAGCCCGGCGTTGGAACAACTCGCCGCCGAACGCGCCGGTCAGCTGAAACTGGTCAAAGTCGACGCGGACAAGGCACCGGTGATCTCACAGCGCTTCACCATTCGTGTGGTACCTACGCTACCGCTCATAGACCGCGGGCAGGTTTTGGCCCGCCAATTGGTCGCCGCTTCCGTTGCGGCGTTGAGAGATTGGCTCGACAGATTGCTTTCAGGACACACCCTTAAGGAGGCACGTTCATGACCTCGACACACATCGATCCCGATGTCGTCGCGATTAGGCCCGTAAGCCCGCGTACCCACAAGGGCTGCCAGGAGTGCCTGCGGCTCGGCACCCAGTGGGTGCATTTGCGGCTATGCCTCACGTGTGGACACGTCGGCTGCTGCGATTCTTCACCGATGCGGCACGCCGCCGTGCACTTCCTTGACTCTGAGCACCCCATCGTGCAGTCCTTGGAGTCCGGAGAAACGTGGCGATGGTGCTATGTGCATGAAAACTATGTCTAGCTACGCCGCTGTCACGGGTGGACCGGCGCCGGATGTCCAGGCGTCGACCGCACTCTCCACGCCATAGATAAATGTCACTGCGCCAGCATGTCTCGGTAGACAGCGAGATGGTCGGCGACCATGCGGGTGGTGGAGAACCGTTCGATCACCGCGGCGCGGCAGGCTGCCCGGTTCAGATCGTGGATCTGTTGTACGGCCTCGACTAGGGAAGCCGGCTCGGAGCACAGGAAACCGGTGTGGCCGTCGTCGACAATCTCCGGGGCGGCACCGTTTGGGCAAGCGACCACCGGTGTCGCGCACGCCATCGCCTCGATCATGACCAGCCCGAAGGGTTCGGACCATTGGATCGGATTGAGCAGCGCCGACGCACCGCCCATCAGTGCAAGCTTTATCTCGCCGGCTACCTCCCCGACAAAGTGCACGCCGTCGTCAAGCAACGGCTCGATCTGTTCGGCGAAGTATCGCTGCTCGGCCGCCTCGCGCGCCTTGGCCGCAATGACCAGGCGCTGACCGGCGGCTCGGGCTATCGCCACCGCTTCGCGAACCCCCTTGTCCGGTGTCATCCGCCCCAGAAACAGCAGATAGCCGCCGTCACCGCGTCCCACCGGGTACTGGTCAGGGTCGATGCCGTGGTGGATCACGCGGTCCACAGCGATTTCGGGTGCGCTCGCTGCCTGGTTCTGCGATATCGCGATCACCGGCAGCCGCTTGCCGTAGCGGCGGTAGATGGCCCGCAATTCGCCGTCGAACGGCCCGTGGCATGTCGTGACGACGCGCTCGTGGCCACAGGCCAGCGCCCAGGCCGGCCCGAGCAGGGTGTGATCGTGCACGACGTCGCAGCCAGCGAGCGCCTCGTAACCGTGCATGACGTGTGTTAGTTCCACGACACTGGCGCCGATGCGATCCGAGGCGCCCGTGGTGAGCTCATAGAGGACGGGGACCGGTGCGGTGCTGTCGCCGGTCGCGTAGAGCATGACGTCGTGTCCTGCAGCGACCAGGCCGCGCGCCAGTTCGCTTACCACCGACTCCGTGCCGCCATAGGCCGGTGGCGGTACCGCAACCCACGGAGGCGCCAACAGTCCGATGCTTAGAGTTCGAGGTCTCATCGACCAATCATCAGAAACCAAGGGCGACTAGCGCACCGGCCCAGCGGAGCAGAATACACCGCCAACGGTGGTCCTCCGGAACGAGTAGCGTGAGGCCCTGGGGCACTTGATGTTTCGTCTGCACTGGGCGCAACCCAGAATTGAGGTCACGTCCCGCCGTCGCACGCAGCGGCATCGGCTATGAATTGAGTCGCCGAGGTCAAGACCCAGCAGGGCTGAACACGGCCCGCGGTGACGACACCGAAACTGATTCCATCAAAGTGACTGGGTTCTATGGCCTTTCACCAGCGCGGAGCTGGTGCCCAAGACCGATGTAGAGCGCCGCGGGAGGGTGCGCGACGACGACGCTTCATCGGGGCGATGTTGGAGAATGTCGAATCGATCCGCGGTCCCCGTCACCGCGAGCAGCCGCCACACAGGTGCGGGTAACTGCGACAACCGGATCGAGCCACCGGCTGCGGTGGCACGCCGGTCAAGTTCGGCAAGCGCCGTCAGTGCTGCGGTGCCGAAGAAACTGATGCCGGCAAGGTCGACGACCAGGTCCCGCCCGGCCAGCGCGACGGGTCGCAGTCGGTCGACCAAGCACTGCGCCGTACTCATGTCCAGTTCGCCGTTCAGATAAGCGACAGCACGCTGCTCATCGATGTCCACCGCGCATGTGAATATGTCCATTGTTCCGCTCAATTCGCCGGGTCGGTTGACACTGTGGGCATACTCTGCCAAACGAACAGGATCGCTGCATCGACCCTGCAGAGCCAAACAAGGGCAACCCGGCAGACCTTTGGGGACCGCTAATCGGGAGCGTTTGAGTGGCGGCCCTACGGGTATGCCGGTGCGGATCGTGCCGTATCTGCCAGACGAACGAGCGACGTTTCCTTCTAATGTCCCGTTCAGCGAGCGGGATTGAGGAATCGCCAGGCCCTGGTCGCGACATGCAGATTGAATCGGTTATCGACATCGCGGAGGTCGACGCCAGTGATTTCCCGAATGCGGGAAAGCCTGTACCGCAAGGTGCTGCGGTGGATATGCAGGGTGGCGGCCGATTCCGAATAGCTGCCACCACATTCCAGGTATTGGCTGAGCGTGAGAACCAGCTCGGAGTTTCTGCTCTCGTCGTAGTCGAGGAGTGCTCCCAGCCATTCGCGCACGAACCCTTCGACCGCGCCTGCGCGATGTGCGGCATCGATCAAGCGATAGAAACCGAGTTCGTCGAACGCCGAGGCGCCCTCGGGGCTCGCAGAGCGCAGCCGAATGTTCAGCGCTCGTCGCGCCTCAGCGAATGACTGCGGGAAGTCAGCGGGCACCTCGCACCGAGAGCCGATGCCGATCACGCTCGTCCTTCGCCCGAGGTGGTCGCTGATCACACGGTCCAGCGCGCGGGGATCCGGTCGGCCGTCGACGAGCAGAACGACCAGACCCGCGTGCCGGCCTTGCAGATAGTTCAGATTCAATGCAACCGCGGCCCGTCCGGTTGCGCCACCCAACGCACCTTCCGCGCGCCCAGTACTTTGCACCACCACCACATAATGCGGGCGTCGCAGGTCATGGCCCAGGGCATCGGCGCGGGCATACGCCCCGTCGGGGTCGGTGCCCGCCAACAGGTCGTCGACAAGGTC
This sequence comes from Mycobacterium sp., assembly GCF_025965855.1. GTDB lineage: Bacteria > Actinomycetota > Actinomycetes > Mycobacteriales > Mycobacteriaceae > Mycobacterium. The sequence goes on from NZ_JAOPWB010000062.1 coordinate 7,380, forward strand.
GCGGCGCACGTTGAGCTCGATCTCACCGAGGTGTCGCTGATGGGCCAGTTCCGACGCCAACGCAGTGCTGCTGCAGCGCAGCGCGAACACGCTGTCCTCGGTCGCGCGGCGGTCCGGGTCGATCAGTGCCAGGACACCGAGAATCTCGGCACCAGGTTGAACGAGGATGAGCAACCGGTCGCCGATCCTGGCCGCACCGGCATGAGTAGCCAGCTCGCGCAGCGAGGACTCGCGCTGCTCCGGTGCGTCTTTGGGGTAATCAGCTGGGCGCCCCGGACCTGACCAGTTTCGTAGATTGCCGAACTTGTCTTCCAGGGCCACCGGAAGTTCGGTCAGCTCATGGAGCGCGTCCACGATCCCCTGCTCACCGATTTCCGCCGCCTCGGCGGCAGCCAGCATCTCACGCACCTTTAATTGTCGTTGCAGTCGCAATACGCTCGTGGCGAGGCTGCGATTCGTTGTCTCAAATTCGGTGTTCACGGTTGCCAGTTGGGTGGCACGACCGGAGTCGCGGTCATGCATCGCCGCGTTCGCCAAGGCGGCGCCCGTCTGCTGGGTCAAAATGGTGAGCACCAGGATCTGATTCTTCTCGGGTTCACTGGCGGCACTGACGACTAGACACCCGTTGACGATGCTCTGGTGACGCAGCGGGAACGCCCATCCCCACCGTCGGTCGTCGTCCATCGTGACCTGCCCGTCACAGCCGCTCTCGCGGACTCGCCGCTCAAGGTCGAGGTCCTCCGGTTGCGACGAGGGACAGCGAACGAACGCTCCTTCGACGACACGATAGCTCGCCTCGACCCGGCACGGCGAAACAGTGCTGATCGCGGCCGCGGCCACGCGAAGAATCTCGGCGGCGTCGTGGTCATCGAAGGTGACTTGCGACAGTGCAGTCAAACTTGACGAAATCTCTTCGAACCCGGCGTCGTCGTACTGACTAACCGATTCGACGTTCATAACAAGAACCACGCGATTGCGCGCCCACGCCCGGCTAACAGGGGTTGGGGTTTCACTCCGCTGGTACCCGCAGCCGAAAGACGCCCGGAGCCGCGCCTAGCTGCACCCCCTTCCCAGGCCGCCGCGAGCCGGCAGCCGTTTGGTCGCGACCCAACGGCCGTTGACATCTAGGCTGAACGACCGCTGGGCGCCCACCGGCGGAGAACCGCTGATACACCGGTACCGAGGCGTAGCGAAACTCGACCGTTCGAACCGCCAATTTCAGCGCTGGGCGGGCAGCTGCTCGCTGGACGCGGCCGTACAGCGGTATCAGTCCGCTGATCTCAAACGTCGTGTTTGCCTGCGCCTCCTGTGAACATGATTCCTGGCCCGCGTCAGGACAAACACCGACATGACCTTGAGGCGGATCACCGCGCATCCGCGCTATCGGGTCGAACCACCCCAGGATCGTGGGACACCGACTCATTGCGGTATCCGACCGTTCTCCACAAGTTCATTCCCCCCGCACCGCCATCAACAGCGGCACACCACCGACGATCTCACCGCGGGGGTGGCGAGACAGCCCATGAAACGAAGGATTACGCCTGGCCTGACCGCAAAGCGAACTGTGGAGCCTGGACAACGGGGCAGCGTTGAGTTCGGCGGTCTCTTCAGGTCGGTCACCCTCGCCGTCGGCTTGAGCAAATCGGTCAGCGAACGGCCATCTTCGTTCGAGCCACACGGGACGCGAAGCGGACAACATCGGACGCTTTGCGGATATCACACGCCTGCTCCGGTGCACTTTACTAACTCCTGATTACGTCCGTGGGAGGTGACGTGAGCCAAGATGGCAATGGAAAACGAGCCCGGTCGATCACCATCAACGTGCAACGATTGACCGCCGGCAGCACCGTCGTACACCTTGTTGGCGACCTGATCGGTGACGCCACAGCGGCGATGCAGCAGACTCTCGTCGACGAACTGTCGCGGGCACCGACACAATTAATAGTCGACCTTTCCGCAATCACACGTATCGATGCCGGTGGCGTCCGTGCTCTTGCAGCCGCTGCCGCGGTCGCCGGCGAGTCGGACCGCGCTTTCTGCTTGGTAGACGGGAGGGCAGGTCCAGTCCAGGCTGCTATCGCCGCAGAGCAGTTGAGCGAGCTGTTCGAAATCTTCTCGTCGATCAGCGAGGCGGTGCAGGACTGCGACTGACCCACGGTCAGAAGCCCGACGGGGTTCCGTTTCCGAGGTAGATCAAACCGGTGTCGGAGACCACCGCGGGATCCAGAAGGTTACGGGTGTCCACCACCACCGCGCCCGGCGCCTGCTCGGCGAGCACCGTCCAGTTCAGCTCACGGAACTGCGGCCACTCGGTGAGCACCACGATGGCATCGGCATCCTTGGCGGCAAGGTATGGGTCATCAACGGCCACGATTGCGGACCGGCGCACTTCGACGGGATCGAGGGAAGCGATCCTGGGGTCGTAGCCGGTGATCTGCACGCCCGCGCGGGCCAAGTCGGCGCAGATCGTCAGCGCCGGCGAGTCACGCACGTCGCTGGTGCCGGCCTTGAATGTCAGCCCCATGGCCGTCACACGTGCGGACGACAGAGGTGAGGACATCGCCCGTCGCAGCGCGGCCGCGATGCGGCCCGGCTGAGCGGCGTTGGTCGTGCGGGCCGACTCCACTTCGGGCAGCTCGACGCCGTTCTCCCGCCCGGTGTGCAGCAGCGCGGCGGTGTCCTTGGGCAGACAGGAACCTCCCCACCCCGGGCCCGGCCGCAAGAAGTGCTGGCCGATCCGCACGTCGGCGCCCATGCAGCGGGTCACGTCTTCGATGTTGGCTCCCACCCGGGCGCACAACCCTGCCAGCGAGTTCGTATATGAAATCTTCACGGCCAGAAAGGCATTGCTGGCGTACTTGGCGACTTCGGCGCTTTCCGGGCTCATCCGCAACGTCTGCGCGTCGCCGCTGCCGTACACGCGGTCGACCGTGTCCGCCGCGTCGTCGTCTGTCGCGCCGATGATAATTCGGTCGGGGTGCCGAAAGTCGTAGATCGCATGGCCTTCGCGCAGGAACTCAGGATTGGACACTGCCCGGATGCCGGTGCCGTAAAGACGCCGCGCAACCCTATGCGCGGTCCCCACCGGGACGGTCGACTTCAAAGCAATCACCGATGCCGCGCACAGCACCCCGGCCAATTCGTCGATGGCCGCCTCGACGGCGCTCAGGTCGGCCGAGCCGTCGGATCGGCTCGGGGTGGGCACGCAGACGAACACCACGTCGCGGTCCGCCAGCGCGTCGTAATCGGCGTAGAACCGCAGCGTGCCGCTGTGTAAACCGTGGTCCAGCAGCAGGGGCAGGGCTGGTTCGTCGAGCAGTGCGACGCCGCGCCGCAGCTGTGCGACCTTGTCCCGGTCGACATCGACGCAGATGGTGTCATGTTGGCGTTCGGCCAGGCACACGGCGGTGGTGAGACCGACGTAGCCCGCCCCGACGACGCCGATCCGCATCCCGGTCACCCGCAGTCCCGCAGCAGATGCTGTGCGGCGTCCAGTACACGCGAGACCGCGATCAGCAAGAGCCCGCTGTGCGGTCGATCGGCATGGGGGTCACCCTTGTCCCCGGCCCACACCGCTATGTGCGGGCCGGGCCCACGCGGTCCCCAGTGGTTGGGCGGCGTTGGGCCGAACAACAGCACCGACGGCGCGCCGGTCGCAGTGGCGATGTGCCCGACACCGGTGTCGCCACAGATCAGCAGGCGGCAGTCGCTGATCAGTGCGATCAGCCCGAGCAGGCCGAGAGTGCCTGCCAGCACAGCGGATTCGGGCAGACCCGCTAACCGCACGACCGAGCGCGCCAGGTCGAGTTCGTAGCAGTCGCCGGTGATCACAACGTCGTGGCCGGCGTGGTGCAGCGCGGCCGCCACCGCAGCGAAGCGCTCGGCGGGCCAGCGCCGCGCCGCCGCGCCGGCACCCGGGTGGATGACCACCAGGCCGGACCGATCGGGAAATCCGCGCGGCCGGGCAATGGCGAGATCTTCTGGGTCACACGCGATTCCGGCCCATTCCAGCAGCCGGCACCACCGATCGACCTCGTGCAGGTCGGCGCGCCACGGCGGCCCATCCAGGCCGGGGTAGTTGGCGTGCCGGTGGCTGAGCAGCGCACCGGGACCAAGCGCAAGCAGGTCGGCGATGCTTTCTGGGCCGCTGCCGTGCAGATTCACCGCCAGACCGGGCGGTGCGGCGCGACCCTGCAGCCGGCCGAGCCCGGAGGTGGGCGCGACTTGGTCGATCGCGCCGGACAACATGGCCAGCTTGCAGAACCGCTCGGGAGTGGCGAGGACGATGTGCGCATCCGGGTAAGCCCGCCGCAGCCCGCGCAGCGCTGGTAACCCGGTCAGCAGATCACCGAGTCCCAGCGCCCGCAACACCACAAGGCGCTCCGCAGCGGCTAGGGCGGCCATGAGGACTCCGTCGATGCGCAGAGGACCATCTCTCGCACCCCGCAACCCGGTGGCTGCGACGGGGCGAAGACCGCCGCCGCGGCGACGTCCTCGGGCTTGTTCAGCTGGGCGCCGGGGGCCGGCTTGTACTGGTCGTCGCGCCATTCGATGATTTCGTCCACTGCGGGCAGCAATTCGGCCGCCGCACGTTCGCGCGGTCCGGTCAGAAAAGCGACCCCGTAGTGGCTGGCGGCGACGGCCTGCACCGCCGGGCCGGTGATGAGGACATCACCGGCGCTGTCGACCCTGGCGACCACGGCGCCGTTCACCGGCACTCCTGCAGCACCGGGGATACCATCGCCATCACCTTGTATTCGTCACTGGGAGCTCCCAGGTGGAAAACGGCACCGCCTGCTTGCCGTGCTTACGCGGGGAGGACCGCCCTTCTTCTGCGGCGGCAACGATCTTCCCGTCTACCACCACGGCGGCGGGCGGATCGTGAAACACCGCGTTGATTCCCGGTATTCGCACTTTCCCTCCTGCTGCGTTCCTGGACTACGCGGACACCGCGAGCTGTGCGCGGAACCATTCGATGGTTTTGGCCAGCCCATCGGTGTAGGGCACTTGCGGTTGCCAGCCCAACCGGTCGCGGACCCAACCGATGTCGGGACAGCGGCGTTGCGGGTCCTCCTGCATCGCCGGCAGGTACCGGATCGGTGAGTCGCTGCTGGCCAGGTCGCGGACGAGTTCGGCGATGCGCTGCACAGTGAGCTCGTCGGGATTGCCGATGTTGACCGGTCCCGCACAGTCCGATCTGGCCAGCGCGAGAAGTCCCGCGACGGTGTCGTCGACGTAGCACAGAGAGCGGCTCTGCCTGCCGCTGCCAGTGACGGTGATGGGCTTTCCGGTCAGCGCCTGCCGGCAGAAGGTGGGCACCATGCGGCCGTCGTCTGATCGCATCCGGGGCCCGTAGGTGTTGAAGACGCGGGCCACCCCGACGTCGGCGGACGGAGCCCGCTGATAGACGAACCTCAGCGCCTCGGCAAAGCGCTTGGCTTCGTCGTACTCGCTGCGCGGCCCCGCCGGATTGACGTTGCCCCAATATGTTTCGTGCTGCGGATGCTGGAGCGGATCACCGTATACTTCGCTGGTAGAGGCCAGCACCATCCGGGCGCCGCACCGCTCGGCGATGTCGAGAACGTTGGCGGTGCCCAGCGCGCCGGTTCGCAAGGTCAGCAACGGCAGCCGCAGATAGTCAACCGGCGAGGCAGGTGACGCCAGATGGAAGATGCTGTCCACAACCGGGTGCGGCGGCAGGCCCGCCAACGGCTTAGTGTTGTCGTGTCGGACGAACTGATAGCCGGAGTCGTGAGGCAAGAGACCAGGGGCCCTCGGGGAGCTGGTGGACAGATCGTCGACGCAGATAACTCCGACTCCGTTGTCCAGCAGACGTTCGCACAGGTGGCCGCCGAGGAAGCCGCCACCACCGGTTATCAGGGCACGTCTGATTTCATGCACCATGCGCAGTCATCCCCGAAGAGGTTCGGCAACAGCCGTTTACGCCGCGCCGCACCGGGTAGCCGGCACGGTTATGGCAGCAGCCCAGCTGAACGCGGCCAGGACCTCGTTCGTGATCGCCAGCCGCAACCGTGCCGCCGAACTCGCGGCGACCATCACCCGGCTGCTCGACACCACGAACTGCCCGATCATCCTGGTGGACAACAACTCCGAGGATGATTCTGTCGCGACCGCACGACGCATCGAAGCACGGTCGGCGAACCGGCTGCACATCATCGAACTGGACTCCAACCGGGGCGCGGTGGGGCGCAATGTCGGAGTGGCGGCCTGCCGAACACCGTTTGTCGCGTTCTGCGATGACGACTCTTGGTGGGCGCCAGACGCTACCGCCATCGCCGAGGAGATATTCGACCGGCATCCGACCGTCGGCCTGCTGGCCGCCCGGACCAAGGTGTGGCCGCAGCGCCGAGACGACCCGCTGGCCGACGAGCTGGCCAACAGCGCGCTCGGGCGCCGCCTGGACCTGCCGGGGCCGTCGATCCTGGGCTTCCTGGCCTGTTCGGCGATGGTCCGCAAGCCCGCGTTCGTGGCGGCCGGCGGATTCAGTGACATCCTGCACTTTCGCGGCGAAGAGCAACTGCTCGCCCTTGACCTGGCGACGCTCGGCTGGGAGTTGTGTTACTGCCCCGAGCTGGTCGCCGTGCACCAGCCTTCCGCGCTGCGTCCGACCACGGCGGCACAGGACGCGCGTAGTCTGCGCAACGCCGTCCTCACCACCTGGATGCGACGCCCAATTCGCCACTGCGTCAAGGCAACCGGCAGTCTGATATCGGCGGCCCTGCACGACGGTGAGCACGCCCGGGGAGCCGCGCAGGCACTGATGAAGCTGCCCCAGGTCGTCGGTCAGCGCCGGCGGCTGCCCGCCAGCGTCGAGCAGGCGCTGACGCTGCTCGAATCGGGCTGAAGCCGCCCCGGTCATCCGGACTGCTTGCTGGATGCCGCCGTCGGCCGCGAGTAGCCGGCCGGCACCAACCGGTCATAGATCCGCAAAGTATCCCCGGCAATCCTGTCCCACGAATAACGGGACCGGGCACGATCGCGCCCGGCCGCGCCGAGGGAGCACCGGAGAAACGAATTACGTAATAGCGGGTAGATGGCCTCCGCGGTGTCGGTTGGACGCCTCGGCGGTACCAGTCGACCGGTCACGTCGTCCACGACCGTATCCAGCATGCCGCCGACGGCCGATGCCACCACGGGAATCCCGCAGGCCATCGCCTCCACCGGCACAATGCCAAACGGCTCATACCACGGGGTGCAGGCCACCACATCGGCCGACCGCAGCAGCGCAGGCATGTCCTCGCGGGCGACGGAACCGTGGAGCCGCATCCGGTCGCCGACGCCAAGCTCGGCGGCCAGGTCGCGCAGCCGGCATACCTCCGGATCGGAGTCGAACTGGGACCTGTCGGGTCCGCCGACGATGACCAGTTCGGTATTCGGCATCAGCGGCAGCGCGCGAATGACGACGTCGAAACCCTTGCGCGGCACCAACCTTCCGACGCTGACGATGCGATGCTGCGCTGTCCGCGGAGCTGGCGTCGCCACCGGAGTGAACAGGTCCAGGTTGACACCGCACGGAACGACCGAGATCCGGGATCGAGACCGGCCCATCCGGATCAGCTCGAACACCTCGTCGGTGCAGGTGGCAGCGACCCAGGTCGCGGTTCTGGCGAGCATCGCCTCCAGCCGTGGTCGCTCGGGGGGACTGGTGTCTTGGGCCCCCTGGTGGCGGCGCTTCACCACCCCGAGCGCGTGAAATGTCTGCACGGCGGGCAGGTTGACGTGCCGGGCCGCCAACTGGGTGGCGATGCCCGACATCCAGAAATGGGCATGGGTGACGTCGGGCCGGTCCGCGGCCCACTGGGCATCCAGGTACCGGGCGAACGGGCCCATGTACCGCAGCAACTCATCCTTTGGCAGATGCTCCGGCGGCCCGGCCGGCACGTGAACCACCGTGTAGCCGTGCGGAGTCTCGACACGTTCAGGCAGATCGGGGTCGTCCCGACGGGTGTATACCGTCACCCGGTGACCACGACGCGCCAGCCCCGCCGAGAGCTCCGCCACGTGCACGTTCTGTCCGCCCGCGTCGACGCTGCCCAGCATCGCCAGCGGGCTCGCGTGCTCTGAAACCATTGCGATTTTCATCGGCCCCACTCCCCCAAGCTCATCCGCAGCACTCGTCGATGACGCAGTCCCATCGAGCAAGAAAACGGTCCAGCGCAAAATGCGCCATCGCGAAGTCGCGGGCCGACTTGCCGGCCACCGTCGCCGCGCCAAGATCGGTGACAAACCCTTCCAGCGCGTGGGCCAGCGTCCGGACATCCGCGCTCACGACGCCCGCCTCCGCGGGCACCACCAGCGGCGCCATCGTGGACGCGACCGCCACCACCGGCATTCCGAGGTACATCGCCTCAATCAGCGACATACCCAGGGACGTCCACCGGGCGGTGTGCAGATAGACCCGGCGGCGGGCGACCTGCCGCATCAGCAGCCGCGGCGGCACATCGCCCTTGCCCCTGACCCGACCGCCTACAGCGCTGTTGAGTGCGGCAGTGTAGATACCCCAGACGTCGATCGGGGTGTGCTCGGCCAGTTCGACGAGCAGATCGGCCCCCACCGTGCGCCAGCGACGCAGCGGCTCGTTGATCATGGTCGCCGCGGCCGCGATGTCGCCGGTGTAAAGCCGACCGGGGTCGGCGATGCCAT
>NZ_JAOPWB010000098.1 GCF_025965855.1 Mycobacterium sp.
CCAGTCCGCCTGGGCCGAAGGCGCGGAGCTGTCTACCGAGGAGGCGATCGCCTACGCACAGCGCGGCCGCGGCGAACGCAAACGCCCCACCAGCGGCTGGGGATCCCTCACCCCCACCGAACGCGACCTCGTGCGACTCGTCAGCGACGGGCTGGCCAACAAGGACATCGCCACAAGACTTTTCGTCTCACCACGCACCGTGCAAACCCACCTCACCCACGTCTACACCAAACTCGGCCTCACCAGCCGCGTTCAGCTCGTCCAAGAGGCAGCCCGCCACGCCTAATCCCCTGGGTGCCTAAGGCTAAAGGCACCGATCCGGATCTTCTAGCGATTGCCGGCCGGATAAGAGGCCGCAGTCCAACAACTGCCGTGACCCGTCGCCGGGCAGGCGTACCTAGGGACCGCAGTGAGCGTCGGACGTCGTGCTGACCCGGGCGACTACCAATGCGGTGCGACCTAGTGAATATCTGCGCCATCCCATCCGTTAATCCCTCGCAGATGATCAACGGAGACGGCCGCGACGGACGGGAGGCTGTAGGTAAAACCGGGGTAGTACGCGAGCGCCGCCGGTGGCCGCAATGAGCGGCCAACTCAGACGCTCTGTTCCAACGGTTCAGGTCCGCCGTGAGTATCTGTGCTGTACGTCTATAGCGAAACAAATCCGAACGAGATTGCCAACCAAGATAGAAGGGAATCGTGATGTCGAAACCGGAGAACCTAGATTTCGATCCGGCCTACCGCGGCCACGGGCCATTGGGGCCTGCTGATAAACCGCCCTGGAGCATAGGTGGACCCCAACCTGACCTTGCCACGCTCGTTGACCAGGAAATGGTTCACGGCGAGGTCCTCGACGCAGGGTGCGGCGAGGCCGCCCTCTCGTTGTACCTCGCTGAGGTCGGCCACCGGGTCGTTGGACTCGACCTCTCAGCAACGGCCATTGACATCGCGAAATCCTCAGCGGAACGACTGGGCTTGACGAACGCATCGTTTGCCGTCGCCGATATATCGTCCTTCACTGGATATGACCGCCGCTTCGGCACAATCATTGACAGCACCCCTGTTCCACTCGTTGCCGATCGCGCTGCGTGAGCCCTACCTGGCATCTGTCTCCCGGGCCGCATCGCCTGGGGCGAGCTTCTTCGTTCTGACCTTCGATGCTGCGACGTTCGACCGAGCCGTCTACCCCGATGTTCCCGAGATGCCCATGAACCCCGTCACGGCCGGCGAACTACGAGACGCGGTCTCGAAGTTCTGGGAGGTTGACGACATCAAACCCGCGCGGATCCATGCCAATTTCCCGGACAGCGACATGGCACTACCATTCGATTTCGAGGACGAACCGAGCGGCCTCAAATCGGCACCAGCCTGGCTACTATTGGCGCACCTGGTGTAGGAATCTGTCCCCCCGATGCGGTGGAAGACTGCGCCCGAAAAATGAAGTGCCCATGATGCGCCAGTGTTGAGAGAGTGTCAGGTGGCGGAGCGAACGCCAGTACACTCGCCAGCCTCAGCACTCTTCGCACAGAGTTGCGCTGATGACTCTTGGCACAATGTGCGCTCATGAAATCGAGATTGCATGGTTCGGTGGCGCCCGTGACGGCGCCACCGTCGGTGTCGGCCGCCCGGGTGTAGTCAGTTAGGACCGATGGGCAATGCGAGGTGTGGCGCGGAGGGCTCAACTGGAAACGGTGCGTAGCGACAGCACGGGACCTCGAAATGACTGTGCGGCTGATCTTCTCATGGTGGGGATCACCCTAACGTTGCCTGCGCAGCGTTATAGCGGCGCAGACCATTCGGTGGAATTCGTGGGAACCAACGCGGGGGTCTACAATTTTTTTGAATTCGCGAGCGTTGGTCCTCGTTCATACGGGTTATGACTGACAACATAGAAAATGACGTGGCCGTCGTCGGTGCGGGCCCGGCCGGGGTCGCTGTTGCCGTGAGCCTACGTGACCGAGGCCTGCGGCCGCTGCTGATCGATAAGGCTGACCACGTGGCTGCGTCTTGGCGGGGACGCTATGACAAACTCAGGCTCAACACGGGCAGGCGCTTCTCCCACCTGCCCAATCGCCAATACCCCAAGGGCACACCGACCTTCCCGAGCCGCGACGAGGTGGTGGCACATCTCGACCAGCATGCCCACGACCCGCGGATCGACCTGCGCTTGGGCACCGAAGTAACCCGCATCGACAGAGTGCGCGCCGGCTGGTTGATGCGGACTTCGACGGGCGACATCGTGGCGCGCCAGGTCGTTGTGGCGACCGGAAGCCTTCATACGTCGCGGATTCCGGTCTGGTCGGGCGCGGATGAATTCTTCGGAGAGCTCCTGCACTCGTCGGTATACCGCAATCCGGTCCCATTCCGGGGCAAGAAAGTGTTGGTCGTCGGATCGGGTTCGTCGGGTATGGAGATCGCGCACGATCTTGCCACCGGCGGAGCCGAGAAAGTTTGGCTCGCCGTGCGTACGCCGCCGAACATCATGTTGCGTTCGCTTCCCGGCGGCCTGCCCGGCGACTGGGTTGCGCTGCCGCTGTTCCACGCACCCGTGCGCATTGCCGATGCGATCGCCCGGGTGGCGCGCCGGACCAGTTTGGGTGACCTCAGTGTTTACGGGTTACCGGTTCCAGACGAGGGTGTGTTCGCTCGCAACCGTCGTCTCGACGAGTCGCCGACGCTGGTGGACATGGACGTCATCGACGCTGTCAAGGACGGTTCGATTGAGGTGGTGGCGGCCGTCGAGTCATTCGAAACCGATAAGGTCGCGTTGATCGACGGCACTCGGGTGAACCCTGATACGGTCATCGCCGCGACCGGCTACAGCCGGGATCTACAGCCGTTGGTTGGACACCTCAAGGTGCTCGATGCCGGCGGCAGACCGGTGGTCATGGGCGAGACTGCGGCCACTACCGGCCTGCGCTTCATTGGTTACCGGACCAGGCCGTCCTTGATCGGATACTTCGCCAAACAGTCCCGGCGCATAGCCAAGCGCATCGTCGACGAACTAGAAGCCGAGTAGCGCGCCAAGCTCACTCGGCGGAGCTTCGTCGGGCAATTCGCTTGGCCCAAGTCGGTTTCCACGTCGTCGCTTGCGCGAGGCCGCCAGGTGTATTCGGCCCAGATTTCCAATCAATCGGCGACTAGCTGACTTCACGCCAACCGCAAGTTGCAGCAGCCCGCTGCATGGCTGACAGCAAGGAATCGAAGGAGATCCACGCATGGAGAAGACAAAGCGATTCGGGACCGCCGTAGTGTGCGGCGCGGGGCTGGCCGGTGGCTTCGTCGGTGTTGGTGAAGAAGGGGTGATACCGCCAGACCGGGAACAGTGCATCGCGGTAGCGGGCGTCTTTGACCCGGCGCACGATCAACCGGGCGGTCACCGCGTGCGGCGTGGACGCGAACGCGGTGAAGCCGATTTCGGCGACTTCGGCATCAGAGATCCAGGCGCCGGTGTCGGGGTCGCGCACCGCACCGGGGTACTTGACTGGGGTCCAGGCGTCCTCGTCGATGGCGTCGATGGCGGCGGCTACCGTGCGGTTCTTGGTCAGCACCAGCGAGAATCGGGCACCGGCGCGTCGGCAGGCCGCCACGACGGTGCTGTTGCCGTAGGCCGAGTCACCGCGCACAAGAATCTGCCCGCGCACCCCGGCGGCACGCGCGGTGGCCACGGCTTGGGCGATCATGCGGGCGGCGCCCTTGCCGGAGTTGGTCTTGCCCGCGCGCAGCCGCGCCCCGGCGATCACCGGGGCGCTGGTCTGGGTGCTGATCGTGGTCACCAGCGGGGACAAGCCCTTACGCAGGATCTGTTTCCCGGCGATCTTGGTGTGCCCGTAGGAGGCGCCTTGTTTGGCGTGTCCATGGACCGGGCGCAGCAGCGAGTCGATGTCGACGAATGCTCGCTCATCGGCGCCGGGCAGCAACGGGACCCGCCGACTCAACGCGGCCAGGTGCTCACGTAGCACCGACTCGAGTTGGCGGCCGTGTCCGAAGGTGAACTCCCGCAACAACACTCCGATGGTCGAGGGCGCGTACACGCCGTCGAAGAGCGTCTTCATCCCGCTGGCGCGCACGATGTCGACATCGTCGATGAATCGGCGCCGGCGCACATCCCGGCGATCACGGTGCTCAGCTTCGGGGCTGGGTTGGCCGACCCGGACTTGATCCTCGGTTGGGCAATATGAACCTTGTCGGTCAACAACTGCAGCAGACCAGTCTGGGTGGCCAGCGTCATCACCGGGACCAGCCCGGCGCACGACACCAGATGATCGTCGTCGAAGACCGCCGACGAAGCCGTGAAGTTGTGCGACACTTGCACCGAAAGTGCCTTTCTCGTGCTGCTCTGATTGTCGTGTAAGAACTCCAATCATTCCAGTTCAGAGGGCACTTTCCTCATATCAACACCCCGAACCCCGCACAGTCCATCCACGGATTCAGGCTAAGCCTTTCCACCGGGTCGGGGTATCAAGTGTCCGATTGCGTTCCGCGCGTTTTTGAGCCACTTAGCCCACGTGTCGACATCCGTTAGCAGACTCTGGACTGCTTCGCTGTCCGCCTTCTTTACAAGCTCGACTAGGCGGTCTTTAAGGCCAGGTCGATTGTCTTTGATGCGGCTCATGGCCCAATCTCGATCCTTCTTGAGGGCGTAGAACAGCGCATCGCAAACCCCATCCTGCAATGCCGTTAATCCCCTCACTGCTGGATGGTGATCGTTCCGAAGAGACTGCATAGCGTACGAGTTAGCCCTCGCCGCTGTGGTTCTCGCTCTGTCGGCACTACCCAAGGAATGCAAACACAATCATGACCCTGCAAGCACATCAGGAAATACAACCGGCGGTCTACGGCCATTGCGACACTCGGTTCCAGCAACTCGCCGCGGCACTTTCTAAAGAAATCGGCAGCGGTGGTGAGTTAGGGGCCGCGATAAGTGTCGACGTCGACGGCGAGTCGGTCGTCGACATCTGGGGCGGACACACCGATCGAGGGCAGACCAAGAAATGGTCCGAGCGCACCATCGTCAATGTCTGGTCGTGCACCAAGACCATTTCCAGCCTGGCCGCGCTGATCCTGGTCGATCGAGGATTGCTCGACCCGTTCGCACCCGTCGCGCGCTACTGGCCCGAGTTCCGTACGAACGGCAAGCAAAACGTCGAGGTTCGTCACATCTTGGGCCACACGTCCGGGGTGTCCGGGTGGGAAGCGCCATTCACCACCGAAGATATGTACGACTGGCACAAGGCGACCGCCCAACTTGCCCGCCAGGCGCCCTGGTGGCAGCCGGGCAGCGCGTCGGGATACCACGCGCAGAATCAAGGACACCTTGTCGGTGAACTCATCCGCCGGCTCACCGGCAAGACACTGAAAGATTTCGTCAGGGATGAGATCGCCGTACCATTGGACGCCGACATTCAAATCGGTGCACGCGCTGAGGATGACGACCGCATCGCCGAGCTAGTGCCGCCACCCGATACGACGCTGCCGCTGGACAAGCTGGCCGAGGACGATCCGAGACGTAAGACCTTCACCGCGCCGATGCCCGACGCTGCTGCGGCGAACTCCGCCTCATGGCGACGCGCGGACATCGGCGCCTGTAACGGCCATGCCAACGCTCGGTCACTGACGCGGGCCTTATCCGCAATCTCGCTCGGCGGCACGGCCAACGGTGTGCAACTACTTTTGCCCTCCACCGTCGACTTGATATTCCAGGAACAAGCGAACGGCGTCGACAAAGTGCTCGCCGTGCCGTTGAGGTGGGGCATGGGCTTCGCCCTACCCACGCACGAAGTCGCCCACCTCGTTCCGAATGGCAGAGCTTGCTTCTGGGGTGGCTGGGGTGGCTCGATCGTCGTCATGGATCTCGACCGCCGGACCACAATCGCCTACACCATGAACAAGATGGCGAAAAGTCTCCTAGGAGGAGCGCGCACCTCACGGTACTTAGCACTGATCTACGACGCGATAAAATAGCCGCGGCGCACGGCACTACCCATGTCCAACGAAAAGTGTCAAGTCTCCACCCATTTGGCTTGTCCGCCGCGTAGAGGCGGCCCACGCCGCACGTCAGAACCTCAACCAGCGCTTGGCGCCAGGAAAATGTCACGCTGATCGACCTGAGCCTCGGCGGTTGGACTGTCTATGACGGTTGAACAAACCCCTTGGATAGATCTGAAATCCCACTACCCGCATGACTTAAACCCCTTTGGCAAGGATGGCGACGCGGCCGGCTCGTGACCATACGTTCGACAGTGTGATTGCCCATCGCTGTCCATTCGATACATCTGACCCGCCGAAATGGGCTTGACCGAATTCTTCGAACGTGAATCGGAGCTCGAGCAGCTCACGGCGCTGCTCCTCGCGGCGCGAAGTGGCCACGGCCAGACGGTCTTGATCAAGGGCCCCAGTGGA
>NZ_JAOPWB010000131.1 GCF_025965855.1 Mycobacterium sp.
GACCGCCGGTCGCACCCCTCTCGTCGGAGCTTCGGCACTGCACGGCGTATCCGGAACATCGTCCAGAAGCCACTTGGGCTCAACCCTTGGGTCCGGGAAGAGCTGTCCTGACCCGGGGCGTCTCTCGACGTTCGGGGTCAGTGGCCTGTATCCATGCAGACGCCTCACCTACCGAGGTGCTTGCCCGTCCATCTTGCACCGCGACCCATTGCGCGTCAAATTGGTTTACGCAACCATTACGTCGGTTTCTGTTAACCAACGGGTTCTCCGGCACGATCCATCGTCGGCCTATCTGCCGTCGAGGCCTACCCTCAGAACCATGGCCAATACTCTGCAGGCGCCGAAGGTCGCGACGGTGCTCGACCGGATGTACACGGAAACGAAAAATCAGATGTCGAGGTTGCGCGAAAGGCATGGTGATTTCGACCGGCCGATGAGCGCGCAGGAGCGCGCCGACGCCATGAGCGAGTTTTACATCCCGGTGACGCCGGAAGCGGGCCGCCTGCTCTACGCGCTGGTGCGCGCGACCCGGCCGGCAACGGTCGTCGAATTCGGCATGTCTTTCGGAATTTCCGCCGTGCACCTGGCCTCGGCGGTGCGCGACAACGGCACCGGCCGAGTGGTGACCACCGAGCTCAGCGCCACCAAAATCGCCGCGGCCAAGCGGACATTCGCCGAGGCCGGGCTGGACGACGTGATCACCATCCTCGAGGGCGACGCGCTGACCACGCTGGACAACCTCGACGGACCCGTTGATTTCGTCCTGCTCGACGGGTGGAAGGACCTCTACCTGCCGGTGATCGAGCTGCTCGAACCGCGGCTCAAGACGGGCGCGCTGATCGTCGCCGACAACACCAATGCCGCGGACACCCAGCCCTATCTCGACCGCGTGCGCAACCCGGGCAACGGATACGTCAGCTTCAACTTCCTCGTCCGAGAGAGTGACAGCATGGAAATCAGCTGTCGCACAGGCGATTAAGTTCTATCTCAGGGATTCCTCGAGCCACGGCGTCAGCCATTTCACCCCTTCGGGGGTGAGATGGACGCCGTCGCTGCGCACCTTGATGCCGTCGACCTTCGCCGTGTAAACCCCGTCCGGGCATAGCTTTTTGTTCAGGTCGAGGATCTGGACGCCTGCGTGCTGGGTAGCCGTTTTGCGCAGCATGGTATTCCAGAGGTTGACGCGATCGGGTTGGTCCTCCGGATACAAGCGACCGTCCGGCTTCTCACCGCCCCGGCTGTACGGCACGGTCGCCACCACCACACGAACACCGGTGGCGCTCAGGATGTTCAGCGCTCGTTGTAACTCCCCGTTGAGGTACGCGTCGAAGGTCGGATCGCCGATATGGGTCCATTGCCCCTCGTTGACGCGATCGACCGTCTCCCAGCGGCCGATGATCAACAGCGCGACGTCCGGCTGGTCCTGGCCGAGCTGCGCCGACCATCTGATGGGCCAGCCGTCGCATTCCGGTCTCTGTTCAAGGGTTTGGCCGATATACCGATACGGTGTGCCGCGGACCAGGCTGCAGCCGATCACGGTGTGGTCCGGGAACGCGAACCCGGGCGTCTGCGGGAGGTAGTGCATCCAGGTCCACCCGATCGAATCGCCGAACACCGAAACGGTGAAGGGCCGGTGGGGATCGCGGGGTGCGGGGTGGCTGCCGCCCGGCGGCGACGGCGAGACCGCGGCGACCGCCGAGACCCCCGGCGGCAGGCCCTCGCGTAAGCCGGGCCCGGTTCCCACCGGAACCACCAACAGCGTCACCGCGGCGGCGCTGGCCACGGTTGCCGCCGCCAGCGGCAGTAGCGGAACCCGCGCCGGCCGCCACCGGCGGATCGGCTGTTCGATCAGACACCATGACGCCGCGGCAATCGCCACGGTGGCGGCGCACCGGGCGGCGAACAGCGGCAGCCCGGACCATCCGGTGCGTTCACCGTTGAGGGCCAGAAAGATTGGCCAGTGCCACAGATACACGCCGTAGGAGATGTTCCCCAGCCACACCAGGGGACGCAGGGCCAGGATGCGGGCGATGACACCGCGCTGCTCGATCGCCACCGGGGCGACCACGATGACGGACGCGACCGCGACCCCGATCAGCAGACCGTGGCGAAACTCGCCGGCGCCGCCCGTCGCGAAGTGGGTCGCCGCCGCCAGCCCCGCCACGCCCAACAGCGGCAGAAAGCGGGCGACCCGCCGTCCCCACCGGCTGCCGATGAGGCACCAGCCGCGGTTCATCGATGGCCAATCCCTAACCAGCACAGCCGCTGCCGCGGCGCCGGTCAGCAAGGCCTCCGCACGGGTATCGGTGCCGAAATATATCCGGTCCCGCGTGGAGTCGGAGGCCAGGACGATGGCGACGGCCGCGGAGCCCAGCGCGCCCACGGTTGCGATCAAGAATGTGGCGAACCGGACCCCGCCGACGGTGGCCCGCCTGAAGTAGCGCCTGGCCCGCGCAGCCAAGAGAAGCGTCACCGCGATCAGCAGGACCGGCCAGACGAAGTAATACTGCTCCTCCACCCCGAGCGACCAGGTGTGCTGAAGCGGCGACGGTGGGGCGCCTTGGGTGAAATAGTCCGTCTTCTGGGCCACGAACCGCCAGTTCGCGACCCACAGGAATGCGGCGATCGCGTCGTTGCGTAACCCGGTGAGTGACTGGCTGGGGAGAAGTTCGCGCGCCGCGCCCACGGCAAGCACCATCAACACCAAGGCCGGCAGCAGCCGTCGCGCCCGGCGGATCCAAAAGCCGGTCAGCCCAATGCGACCGGTGCGCTGGAGCTCGTCCAGCAGCAGCGAGGTGATAAGGAATCCGCTGAGGACGAAGAAGATGTCGACGCCGATGAACCCGCCGCCCACGCCGGGGATGCCGCCATGCCCGACGAGCACCAGCGTGACCGCGATCGCGCGAAGCCCGTCCAGCGCCGGAATGCCGCTGCGCCGTTCCGGTTGATCCCAGATTGCGAGCCGGCCGGCGCGGCGCACCGGGGCGACCCACCGCGGCCGCCGAGCGGAACGCACCGGTGCGGGGGACCTCCCGCCCGGCTCAGTGTCCGCTGTTAAGGCGCCAGGACCACCCTGTCGCCCGGCGCCATGGTTGATGCCGATACGTCGCTGCCCCTCCTCTTGATCGCAGCAAGCCTAATTGCGACGCTGCCGGATCTCAGACAGGACACGCCAAGACACGCGAAGACACGCAACGGTTTTCCCGGTTGCGGCGGCCCCCATTTCGGGCTATGCCGGTCCGCCCGGGTTCGCCTGCGCGGGGGCCAGTCCGAGTTCGTCGAGCACCTCGGCGGTGTCGGCGCCCAGCTCCGGCGCCGGACCGGCGACTCGACCCGGTGTGCGGGAGAACCAGGTCGGCACGCCCGGGAACCGCACCGGGCCGTTCGGCGTTTCCACGGTCTCGAAGAAGCCGACGGCGTTGAGGTGCTCGTCGTCGAACAGGGTCGCCGGACTGGACAGCGACGCGGCGGGAATCTCCAGTTCGCGCAACAATTCGAGCCACTCCCTGGTGGTGCGCTGCGCCAGCGTCTCGGCCAGCAACGCGTACACGGTGTCGATTTGGCGCGCCCGCCGTTCGAGCGTGGCATACAGATCGCTGGCCCACGGGGGCCGTACGGCCTCCATGAACGCGGCCCAATGCTTGTCGTTGTAGATCAGCGCCGCGATGTAGCCGTCGCTGGTGCGGTACGGCCGGCGGTTGGGAGCCACGGTGCGGGGATAGACCGCGGGGCCCAGCGGCGGATCGAACATGGCGCCGTTGGCATGCTCGACCAGCATGAACGACGCCATCGTCTCGAACATGCCGACTTCCACCTCTTGGCCTTCGCCGGTGCGCTCGCGGTGGAACAACGCCATCATGGTGGCGTAGAGCGCCGTGAGCCCGGCGACCTTGTCGGCCAATATCGTCCCGACGTAATTGGGCTCACCGGTCAACTGCTCTTGCACGAAGGGCAGCCCGCACGCGGCCTGGATGGTGTCGTCATAGGCGGGCAGATCGCCGTTCGGCCCGCGCCGGCTGTACCCGTAACAGTTGGTGTAGACGATGGCCGGGTTGATCGCCGCCACGTCGTCGTAGCTGAATCCAAGCCGCGCGACCGCCTTCGCCCGCATCGAGTGGATGAAGACGTCGGCCTGTTCGATCAGCGCGCGCAAGACGGACTTGCCCGAGTCGGACCGCAGGTCGACGGTAATGCCCCGCTTGCCGCGGTTGACGTTGACGAACACGCCGCTCATGCCGCGGACCGGGCCGACCGAGATGTACCGCGTGTCGTCGCCTTGCGGGGGTTCGACCTTGATCACGTCGGCGCCCATGTCGGCCATGATCTGGGTGCAGTAGGGTCCCATCACCATCGCGGTGAGGTCGACGACGCGCACCCCCGCCAGCGGGCCGGACCGCTCGCTGGACCCGCGACTAAGCATGATGCGCGCCTTCCTTCCGTGCGGCCGTCTCGAAGCTGTACCGGATGTGGTCGGCATGCCCATCGGGGACCACCGGAAACACCAGCGGCGCATCGAGATAACGGACGGCATCGATCTGCTCGGCCACGTCTTCGATGGACCACGACGGGCGATGCGCGCCAGGCGTTTCGGCGACCACGGCCCTGGCCACCCGGCCGGCGATGGCAATCAGCATCTCGCCGGTCACGGGGCAGGTTTCGTGCGCCAGCAACCCCACCACCGGAGCCACGAGCTCGGGGTCCATCGGGGGATATGCCGAAATATCCAGGCCCTCAGCCATTCTAGTCACGGCCGACGGGATGATGACGTTGCAGCGCACGCCATCCGCGGCACCCTCCAGCGCGATGACGTTGGACAGGCCGATCAGGCCCGCCTTGGCGGCGGCATAGTTTGCGACACCGTGGTTGCCGTACAAGCCGCCGATCGACGAGGTCAACACGACGCGACCGTAGTGCGCGTCGCACATCAGCGGGAACGCGGGCCGCACGACGTGGAAGGCGCCGCGCAGATGCACGTCGATGACGGCATCGAAGTCCTCGTAGCTCATTTCCTTCAGCGACCCTCGCCGCACGTTGCCGGCGTTGTGGATGAGGATGTCGATCCGTCCGTAGTGGTCGAGGGCCGCTCCGACGATGGCCCGGCCGCCCTCGGCCGTCGCGACCGACTCGCCGCATGCGACCGCGTCGCCGCCGGCCGCCCGGATCTCGGCTACCACCTGTTGCGCGGGACCGGCATCCGTACCGGTCCCCGTGAGCGCGCCACCGGTGTCGTTGACCACGACCTTGGCACCGCGGGATGCCAGCAGCAGGGCGTAGGCCCGTCCGAGGCCCCGGCCCGCGCCGGTCACCACGGCCACGCGGTCGTCGAATCTCAGTTCAGCCATCACGATCCCAGCACCAGGCCACCCAGGTCGCCCTTGTCGCGCCACTCGGCCAACAGGTCGCCGAAGGCGTAAAAGCCCGGGCCATACGGTTCACCCAGGTGTGAGCGGATTCCCTCGCCCTCCTTGAGGCCGGCGCCGCCGCCTTCGTTATTGTAATAGCCCGGCGTGCATTCCAAGTCGAACTGGTTGTTGTCGATCGCGTTGTCCCGGACGGTTTTGCACCATTCGTCCTGCGCCTCCTGGGTGGGTTCGACGGTGGCCGCGCCGCGGGCCAGGGCTTCGGCGATGATGTAGGCGATGTGCTCGCCCTGCAGCTCATAGTTGGCGGCGATGTTGGCGGAGATGCCGACCTGGGTGAAGCCGGTGAAGAACTGATTGGGGAAGCCGCGGCTGGTCATTCCGTGGAGTGTCTTGTATCCGTCGCGCCAGTGGTCGAAGAGGGACAGACCGTCGCGGCCTTCGATCGCATCGATCGAGTAGCGGCGGCTGATCTCGGTGGTGATCTCGAATCCGCTGGCGTAGATGATGCAGTCGACCTCGTACTCAACCCCATTGGCTACCAGGGCCTTTTCCGTGGCATACTCAACGCCCTTTGTCGAGGACACGTCGACCAGCGTCACATTCGGGCGGTTGAAGGTCTGCAGGTAGTCGTCGTTGGTACAGGGCCGCTTGCAGAGGAACCGGTAGTAGGGCTTGAGCGCCTCGGCGGTCTCGGCGTCCTCGACGAGGCTCCCGACGCGGCGCCGCAGCCGCTCCATGACCTTGTAATCTTCCTCCTCCCGGATGGCCATGAACTGCTCCGGCGTCATCGACGCCGGATCATCCAGCGCGAGGACCCGCGACGCGGTGTTGCGGCCGACTTCGGTCCAGAAGTCGCAGACGTAGTCGGGCTGACCGAGCGCCATTCCCTCGAACGTCCAGGCGTGGAAATTGCGCTGCCGTTCCTTTTGCCAGCCGGGCTGCAACGATTTCACCCACTCGAGATCGGTCGGCACGTTGTTGCGCGCGCCCACCGACGATGGCGTGCGCTGAAAGACGTACAGGTGCTTGGCATACCGGCCCAGAAACGGAACGATTTGAATTCCGGTCGCTCCGGTGCCCACGACCGCGACGCGCTTGTCGGCGAGCTTGTCCAGCCCGCCGGAAACGTCACCGCCGGTGTATCCGTAGTCCCAGCGCGACGAGTGAAAGCTGTGGCCCTTGAATTCCTTGATCCCCGGAATCCCAGGCAGTTTCGGCCGGTGGAACGGACCGGAGGCCATCACCACGAACCGCGCCCGGATGTCGTCGCCCCGGTCGGTGCTGACCCGCCAGCGCTTGATCGCCTGGTCCCAGTGCAGTTCGCGGACCTGAGTGGAGAAGATCGCGGAATCGTAGAGCCCGTAGTGCTTCCCGATGCGACGGCAATGGTCGTAGATCTCGGCGCCGTCGGCGAACTTCTTCGACGGGATGAAGTTCAGCTCTTCGAGTAGCGGTACGTAACAGTAGGATTCGTTGTCGCACTGGATGCCCGGGTACCTGTTCCAGTACCAAACACCGCCGAAGTCTCCGCCCAGCTCGATGATCCGGACGTCCTCGACCCCGGCCTTCTTGAGGTAGGCCCCGCACAGCAGGCCGCCGAAGCCACCGCCGAGCACGGCGACGTCGATGTCCTCCGAGATCGGGTCGCGCACCAACGGCGGCGAATGCGGGTCGGTTTCGTAGTACCCGGCGAAGTCGTCGACGAGTTCGACGTACTGCTTGGACCCCTCCGGGCGCAACCGCTTTTGGCGCTCCTGGCGGTACTTTTCGCGGAGCGCCTCGAGATCGACATCGTCCGGCGTCTGCGTCGGCGGGCAATTCGGATCGGTCATGCGTGTCAAGCCAGAGCGTTCTCGGGGAGCGCCGCCGGGTGCAGGGGGGCCGCCATCTTCTGGACCGCGGGTAATACCTCCTTCGCGAACAGCTCCGTGCTCGCCATCGCCTCGGGATAGGGCATCGTGCCGAACTGCGGCACGATCGTCAGCTCGCAGAATGAGCACGCTTCCTGCGCGGCGGCGATCCGGTTGAAGATCTCCTCGGGCGTCCCGATCAGCAGGTTGGAGGCGTGATAGCCGGGGGTCTTGGACGGGCCGGCCTTGGCGTCACCGGTGACCGACGACGCGAGCACGGCGGTCGCGGTGGCTTCCCGGGCCGCATACGCTTCGTATCCCTTGACGCCCTTGAAGTTCGACGCGTCGGCGAATCCGTAGTGCACGGTGACGTCGCGGTTGGCGGTCCAGATCCATTCCTCGGATTCGGCGGGACTCCCGGTGGTGCAGTACATGAACATGACGTTTTTCGGCTGGCAGGGCGGCAGGCCCTCTTCCTTCCGGAAGGTGTTGACCTTCTGCACCTCTCGTCCGGCATCCTCGATCGGCTTGTTGCCGACGAAGAGCGGGACCATGCCGCGTCGCGCCAGGATCTCCAGCGACTCGGCGGTCGACGACGAGCTGTAGATGCGCGAAAAGAGGTCGCGGCTGCGGGGTTCGGGGCGAAGCGACATCTCGGGAACGGTGAAGATCTCCCCTTCGTAGGAGAACCGCTCCCCGGAGAACGCCAGCTGCAGGATGTCGAGGGTTTCGTTGAACCGCTGCCTGCTCTCCTCGCGGGGGACTCCGACGGCGTCGAACTCACCCTTCGAGACTCCGCGGCCGATTCCGATCGTCGTGTACCGGCCGTCGGAGAGGATGTCGAGGTAGGCGATCTGGTGCGCCAGCCGGACGGGATGCCACCACGGCGCGACGACGACGAAGGTGCCGAGGTTGACGCGTTCGGTGCGTCCGGCGAAGTAGCTCAACGCCTGAATCGGGTTGGGAGTCATGCCATACGGGGTCCCACAGTGCTCCGGCATCCAGATGCCGTCGAATCCGAGCGGTTCGGCCAGATCGGCGATCGCGAGCGTGGCCTGGACGCACTCCCAGTCGGGTGTCGCGGGCGGATGGCCGAAGTCCCCGGCCAGCACGCGGTCCCAGTCGTGGGAGTTGTGCGCTCCGAACCCAAGATTGACTTTCATCGATCGAACTCCCTTGCTAGTTCACTCGGAGCACCGGTGCCCATGTATTTGGCGAGGTTGCGGTGCAGGTTGGCGGTGCTTCGCTCCATGTACGGATTGGGCTTGGGGCCGCGGAATCCCAACGATTTCATGCCCTGTTGAACGGCGGCCATGTTGGAAAAGTCCTGCGGCAGCACGCTTCGCCAGCTCGGGTCGCCGGGCGGTGCGTAGACCCACTCGGTCTGCGGCTCTTCACCTTTGGGGTAAAGCTCATAACAGGAGGCTTCGAAGACGCACTTGTCCGGATCGTAGCCGTGGGGCCGCGCGCTGTAGCACAGCGCGGTGGTCAGGCCCTGTCCGATCTGGAAGTTGGGAAATATCTGCCAGGCGGTACCGCTCTTGGCCAGATGTTCCGGGTCTATCGTCGGCCACGTCACGCCGCGCGCGGCGTCGTCGCGGCGTGCCGAGGTCAGCCAGTGCTCGAGCACCTTGTGGGAGGGTGCATCCTCGGGCAACTCGTCGACCAATCGCCGCGCGGCGTCCACCAGTGTCCTGGTGGTGGTGGCGTTGGTTTCCTCCAAGGTGTAGACCTGCATCTCGGCCGTCGAGATGCGCGGGTCGGCACCGGTGCCGAGCCGGATCTTCGATTTCGTCTCTTCCAAGTCCGCGGGCGCGTCGTAGCCGATGTTGCTATGTCTGCCCTGCACCTGCGCCCAGCCACGAAAATTACCGAACTTGTTGAACTGCGGATGCGTGGTGGCGACGTGATAGGTCTCGTTGAAGGCCTCCATGGCGACCTTCCAGTTGCATTCGAAATGCAGCCATTTGCGCCACTTGCAGCGCATGTCCTGCAACCTGAAGGGATCGAGCATGGTGGCGGCGGGCTCGAGGTATTCCCGCAACGGTTCGCACGCCGGATCCATGTTGATCCATACCCAGCCGCCCCAGGTGTCGACGTTGACCGGGCCCAGATGGGTGTTCTCCGGGGTCAGTGCGCCCTGCCAGTCCTGCCGTTCGGGCACGTGGATGCAGGTTCCGTCCTGGTCGTAGGTCCAGCCGTGAAAACCGCACACGAACGACTTCTTATGGCCGCAAGCACTTTTGGCGCCGTCCGGGGTGTCCACCAGGCGACGGCCACGGTGCATGCACACGTTGTGGTGCGCCTTGAGCGTGTCGGGTCCGGTGCGGATCACGACGACGGAATCGTCGAGAATTTCGTAGGTGAGGTAGCTCCCCACCTTCGGCAGATCTTCGACGCGGCCGACCTGCTGCCACACCTTGCGCCATAACCTGTCGCGCTCGGCGCGGACGTATTCCTCGGAGAGGTAAGCCTCCACCGGAATCGCGACCGGCCCGGTCAGCTCCTGAGCCGCGGCCGCGCCGTTCTCCGTCATCGGATCCCTCGCTTTCTACCCGCCCCAGCGCGTTATCGCCGCGCGGAAGGCTTCGTCCTTGAGAAACAGGGAGGTGTTGTCGGCGTCCAGGTGCCCCCATCTGAGGTTCAGGCCGCCGTCCACCAGCAACGTCTGTCCGGTGATGTAGCTCGAGAGGTCCGACAGCAGAAACAGGATGGCGCCGGCCACTTCCTCCGGACAGCCGCGCCGCCCCATCGCGATGGCGCGTCGGTCGCGGTCGGGATCGTCGTCGACATAGGTGCCGGAGGCCGGTGTCTTGGTCACACCGGGGGCCACGGCGTTGACCCGGATGGCGGCCGCGTCCTCGGCCCCGTTCTCGTTGAAGGACAGTTCGAGCGCCATGGTGCGGGTCACCGCGACGATCGCGGCTTTGGCTGTGCCATAGGCGATGTGGAACGGCGCGGTGTTCATCCCGCTGATCGACGAGATCGAAACGATCGAGCCCGGGCGCCGGCGGCGCTTCAGTTCCGCGGCCACCGCCTGGCTCATGAAGAACATCGTCTCCAGGTTGCGGGTGAACAATTCGCGCCAGTCGCTGCGCGTCACACGGGTTGACGGCATCCAGGTTGACGGATCCGCGCCACCGGCGACGTTGACCAAGCCGTGCAGCTCACCCTCGGCCCGCCGCACCGCCTCGATCGTGGCGGACACACCCTCGTCGGTGGAAGCGTCGGCAGCCACGGGCACGATCGGGAGACCGTCGGCCAGCAGGGGCCCCAGGTGCCGATCGAGATTGTCTTGACCGCGGCTCACGGCGACGACGGTCGCGCCCGCCTGGGCAACCATGCGCGTGACCGTCGTACCGATACCGCCGCCGGCGGCACCGGAGACCACGACGATGCGCCCATCGAGCCTGAGAAGATCTCGGTCCATCGATATCAGATAATTGTCCGGACAAGATAATGGTGTGCAGTCATCAGAGAGCATGATTCTCCGCGCATGCCGCGCACGTCAAGGGCGCGCCGAGATTTCCTGGCGGCTATTGTCTGGACTATTGTCGGATTGCTATCGTGCGAGCAGTGATAGCTGGAACCGGATGCCGCTACCCGGCCGCGCGGCAGCCCAGCCTCGCCGAAGGCTGGAGCCTCACGCGGCTCACTCCCCCCAGCCGCCTCTTCGGGGCCAATGGTCTGCGCACCGGTCCCGACGGCCGGGTCTACATCGCGCAGGTGACCGGCAGCCAGATCAGCGCGCTCGACGTGACAACCGGCGGGCTGGACGTCGTCAGCGCCAAGGGCGGGGACATCGTCGGACCCGACGACGTCGCTTTCGACCCGTGCGGCAACCTCTACGCCACCGAGGTCATGGACGGGCGGGTGAGCGTGCGCGACACCGCGGGCCACACCCGCGTGCTGCGCGACGACGTGCCGGCGGCCAACGGCATCACCTTCCATCGTGGCCGCCTGTTCGTCGGCGAGTGCCGCGACGGCGGGCGGCTGCTCGAGCTTGATCCGGTCGGCGGCGCGCCGCGGGTCCTGCTGGACAGTGCGCCGTCGCCCAACGCCATGGAGGTCGGGCCCGACGGCATGTTGTACTTCCCGTTGATGGGGGCCAACGAGATCTGGCGTATCGACCCCGACGGCG
This sequence comes from Mycobacterium sp., assembly GCF_025965855.1. Lineage (GTDB taxonomy): Bacteria > Actinomycetota > Actinomycetes > Mycobacteriales > Mycobacteriaceae > Mycobacterium. The sequence goes on from NZ_JAOPWB010000131.1 coordinate 11,355, forward strand.
GCGAGCCGCAACGCGTCGCCGGCGATCTGGGCGTCCCGGACGCGGTGAAGTTCGATTCCCGCGGCCGCATCGTTTCGACGCAGGTGCATAGCGGCCAGGTGCTGCGCATCGATCCCCGGAGCGGCGAGCGCACCGTGTTGGCAACCCTGAATCCCGGCCTGGACAACCTCACCTTCGTGGGCGAGCGGCTGTTCGTCTCGAATTTCACCGGCGAGATCCGCGAAATCCTCGGCAGCGGCGAGTCCCGGACGGTGCTGCCGGGCGGGCTGAATTGGCCGCTGGATCTGGCGGTGGGCGCCGACGGGAACCTTTACATCGCCGACGGTACGTACTTCTACGCGTTGGGTGGCGATGGCTCGCTGCGGACAGCCGGGATGTTGTTCAGTCCCGGCTATCCTGGCTTCCTCCGGGGTGTGGCGGCCACCGGAGCCGGCGAGTTCGTCGTCACCACATCCAACGGCCAGGTCGCCCGGTATCGGCCGGAGCGCGACGAAAGTGAGGTGTTGGCAGAGGGTTTCGACCAGCTGTACGGCGTGGCGGTTGCTCCCGGCGGCACCATCGTGGCCGCCGAACTCGGCTCGGGGCGGGTGCTGTCGATCCGGCCGGGTTCCCGGGTCGATGTGCTGGCGTCCGGGCTCCGCGACCCCGTCGGCGTGGCAATCGCTCCCGACGGGGCCTGCCTGGTCGCCGAGGCAGCGGCCGGGCGGGTGGCGAGGATAGACGGCGGCGGCGCAAAAGCCACTACAACCTTGGACGGCTTGCAGCGGCCCCAGGGCATCCTCGTGCTCGACGCGCAGCTCTATGTCGTCGACGCCGGCGCCCGGGAACTCGTAGAAATCGACCTCGGCAGCGGGGCGCGGCGCATCATTGCTTCGAACCTGCCGGTGGGCGCGCCCCCCGGCGTGGTCCCCAAGCCGTTGCGCGGAATGCCGCCGTTCTCCGGGCCGCAGGGGCCGTTCGCCGGGATCGCCGCCGGGCCCGACGGCACGCTGTATGTGTCGGCGGACGCCGAGGGCAGCGTGCTGGCGATCCGCCGGGAATCCTGAAGGGGCACAGTGTCAGAGACAAAAGTTGTCGACCACCGCTACCTACAGGTGGCCCGCACCCTGCGGAAAGAGATCGTGGACGGGGTATATCCGGTGGGCTCGCAACTGCCGACCGAACACGAGCTGTGCGAGCGGTTTACCGTCAGCCGCTACACCGTTCGGGAGGCGCTGCGCCGATTGCGCGAGGACAACCTGGTGTCGTCGCGACCGCGAACCGGAACCCTCGTCGTGCCGCGACCGTCGGCGGATTCCTACGTCCAGCACGTCATGTCGATCAACGACCTGCTGGCGTTCGCGACCGGTACGCGCTTCGCGATCGAATCCGTCGCGATGGTCGCGCTCGACGAGGAGCTGGCAGCCCGGACCGGACTCGCGGGCGGCGAGCAGTGGCTGACGGTGCGGGGTTTCCGGCGGGCCGAGGCCGCGCAGCCCGCCGAGCCCGCGTTGTGCCGCACCGAGTACTACATCAACCGGGCGTTTGCCGCGGTCGGCCGGCTGCTGCAGCGCCACGAAGGCCCTATCTTCCCGCTGATCGAGGACCTGTTCGGCCTGAGTATCGTTGAGGTTCATCAAGAAATCGCGGCAGTGCTCATTCCATCGGTGCTGGCGGACGGCCTCGACGTCGAGTCGGGGACGCCGGCGCTGCAGGTGCGACGCACCTACAGGACGTCCGACGGGCAGGTCGCGCAGGTCACGATCAACACCCACCCCGCGTCCCGCTTCCGTCATTCGATGACGATGCGGCGCATGAAAGGCTAGCCGGCACCGCTGCCATGCCGAGACACCACGAACGAAAGCTGATCGGCGGACGTTGGGTTCGTTGGGACGACGAACGCGCCGCCGACGCTTACGCGCGCGGCTGGTGGGTTCCGGGCACGCTGGCCGACTCGCTGCGCGAGGCCGCGCAGCGCACCCCCGAGCGAGTGGCGCTGGTCGACGGGGACCGGCGCCTGGACTGCCAGAGCCTCTGCCAACAGGCGACGGCGCTTGCGCATGCATTGCACTCCCGCATTCCGCCGGGCAGCGTCGTTTCCTTCATGCTGCCCAACTGGCACGAGGCCGCGGTGATCTACCTGGGGGCGACGCTGGCGGGCATGGTGGCCAACCCGATCCTGCCGTCCATGCGGGACCGCGAACTTCGGTTCATCCTCGAAGACGCCGACAGCCGCATCGCTTTCATCCCGGCGCATTTCGGCCGCCACGACTACACCGTGATGCTGGCCCGGGTGACGGCCCAGATCGAATCGCCGCCGGACGTCGTGGTGCTGCGCGGGGATCCCGGAGCCGGCCAGATTCCGTTTACCTCGCTGCTCGCACAACCGACGGCTCCCAGGCCGCTGCCGACGCTGAACCCCGACGCCGTGCGCATGATCCTCTACACCTCCGGCACCACCGGCCGTCCGAAAGGTGTTCTGCACACCCATAATTCGATTCATGCGCTGATCCGCCAGATCCGCGAGCACTGGCTCGTCGAGCGGGGTGATGGATTTCTGGTCGCATCGCCGATCGCTCACATCGGCGGGTCCATCTACGCGTTCGAATGCCCGCTGCTGCTGGGCACGACAGCCGTGCTGATGGATCGCTGGAACGCCGATGAAGGGGTCCAGCTGATGCAAGCCGAGCGGTGCACCCATATGGCGGGCGCGACGCCGTTCTTGGAGCAGCTGCTGGCCGCCGCGCAGCGCGCCGGCACCCGACTACCGGACCTGAGGGTTTTCGTCTGCGGCGGCGCGGCGGTGCCGCCGTCGTTGATCCGCAGGTCTGCAACGTATTTCGAGTCGGTGACCGTGACGCGCGTGTACGGATCGACGGAGGTGCCGGTCACCACGATCGGGTCGCCGCGGGACGTCGATCGCGCCGCCGACACCGACGGGCGCGTCGGCCTGGCCGACATCAGGATCGGTGTCGACGGGGAAATCCTCGCTCGCGGACCCCAGATGTTGGTCGGCTATCAGCACCGCGAAGACGAAGCCGACGCCTTTGACACCTACGGGTACTTCCGCACCGGCGATCTCGCGCGCTGGGTCGACGACGACCACCTCGTCGTCACCGGGCGGGCCAAGGACATCATCGTCCGCAATGGTGAGAACATCTCGCCCAAGGAAGTCGAGGACATCTTGGCGAACCATCCCGGTGTGGCCGAGATCGCCGTCGTCGGGCTGCCCGACGAGCGGACAGGGGAACGGGCGTGCGCCGTCGTCGTGCCGGCGGCCGCACCCGGCCCGGACCCCGGACTTGACGTCGCCGGTTTGCGCGCCTTTCTGGCCGACTCCGGCGTTGCGCGGTTCAAAGCGCCGGAGCAAGTGGTCATTTGGGACGTCCTGCCGAAAAACGACGCGGGTAAGGTGCTGAAGCACCAGATCAAGGCGGCGCTGATGGAAGCCGGCCAGTGAGAAGCGGGCAATGCAGGTGATGCGGGTAGCGATCGTAACCGGGGCAAGCGGCGGGATCGGGTCCGGTTGCGCGGTGAAGCTCGCCGGGATGGGCATGGCGGTGCTGGCGACCGGACGGAGCGAGGACAAGCTCGCCCAAGTCGAGAAAGAGATCGGCGACTCCGATCGGGTGGCCACGCTCGCCCTCGACCTGAGGGGCGACGATGCACCCGAGCGCGTCACCGATCTGGCCGTTGACCGATGGGGACGCATCGACTTCCTGGTCAACATCGCAGGGATCGGCAGTCCCAAGCCGGTGCACCAGACCGACGACGAATCATTGGACCATTTCCTCGATTTGATGCTGCGGGCGCCGTTTCGCCTGATTCGTGAGGTGCTTCCGCACATGCGGCCGGGGTCGGCGATCATCAACGTCACGTCGACATTCGCCGTCGTGGGCGGCCTTAGCGGCGGTGCGTACTCGGCGGCCAAGGGCGGCCTCACGGCGCTGACGACCCACATCGCCTGCCAATACGGGGCGCAGGGAATACGTTGTAACGCGGTAGCCCCCGGGGTTATTCAGACGCCGATGACCGAGCACCGTCTGCGGGACGAGGGCTTCCGCAGGATGAACACCGAGATGACGCCGCATCAGCGCTTGGGCACGGTCGAGGACGTCGCGAGCACCGTGGCGTTCTTGTGCTCGCCCGGGGGTGCCTTCATCAACGGCCAAACCATCGTCGTCGACGGCGGTTGGAGCTCGACGAAGTACCTTTCGGACTTGGGGCTGAACTCGGAGTGGAAGCCGCGCTGAATCAGCCGGATTCGAAGTGGCGCCTGATGCCCGCCAGCATCTCGATGTGCGCCTTGACGGCCTCGCGCGTCGTGACCGTGGCCAGCGGCCGGGGCGCGGCGATCCGTATCCGCTCGGTGATGCGGGTGCCGAGGTCGATCGGCGCAAAGCTCACCGTGCCGCGCAGGCGCACCCCCGGTGACTGATCGGCCTCGGTCAGCACGTCGCCGTCGGTGCGGACGTGCAGCCGCGCGCGATAGGTGATCCGCATCGTCAACGGCCCCAACGGAATCCGATCCGCCACCCGATAGCTCTGCAGGTAGCCCTCCGGCGTTTCGCTGCGCGACGTGGCCTGCACGGACACGATCAGCGGATGCACGAGTTTGATGTTGTCCAGATCCACGTAGAAATCGCGGACGTCGTCGGGCGGAGCGGGTACCTCCTCCGAGAGCGTTCGCTCGGCGCACGCGACCCACCAGCTCATGGCAAGCGACCTCCGTCAGCCCAGGATGAGATGTCCACCGAACTCCGCGAGGATATCGTTTGTGCGCCACCAGATCAGCACGGCGAATACGGCCAGGGCGACGATCGTCACCCCGGCTTGGATCAGGTTCCGCCGTTCCCTCGGAGGGTAAACGTACGCCGCCGCCACCACACTCCCGGTGACGAGCCCGCCCACGTGCGCCTGCCAGCTGATCAAGTGCGAACTGACCACCGGAACGACGAACGTGAAGACCAGGTTGATCCCGATGATCGCGACGACCCAGCGGACGTCGAGGGCCAGCCGCTTTCCGACCACGAACGTGGCGCCGAAGAGCCCGAAAATCGCGCCCGAAGCGCCCGCCGTCGCCGTGCCGAGCGGCGACACCAGGTAGACCAGTACCGATCCACCCAGCCCGCTCAGCGCGTACAGCGCGCCGAATCGCAGTCGGCCCAGCCAGGTTTCGAGCGGTGGGCCCACGACGTACAGCGCCCACATGTTCAGCAGCAGATGGGTTGCGCCGTAGTGCAAGAACGCCGATGTCACCACGCGGTAGAGCTGGCCGTCGGCGACGGCCGGGGGCCACAGGGCGAGCTGCCGTTCCAAATTCCCCGACGCCATCTGAAATACGAACACCAGCACGTTGATCGCGATGAGCGCATACGTGACCACCGGCGCGCCCGATCGCTCCCGCCCGCCGAAGCCTGTCGTGATCGTCCTGGGCTGTCCAATCGTCCGCGCACCCGTCTGGACGCACTCCACACACTGGTGGCCCACCGCGGCGGTGCGCATGCAGTCGCCGCAGATATACCGTTCACAGCGGTTGCAGCGGAGGTAGGTCTGGCGACCGGGATGCCGATAACAGGTCGGGGCCTCAGCCGGGGACTCCGGTGCACTCATCGCACCATTCTCGCCCGCTCGGGATTTTCCAGGCCGCCGTGGTGCCTTACTGTGTTTTCCGTGGGGTCACCGATGTGACTGAGGTCGGCGCGGGCGTGGTCGAGCGCTACCTGGAGTGCCTGGCCGCACACGATTGGGACGGCGTGGCCACCACCATTGCCGACGACGGACTGACCCGGGAGGGCCCGTTCTGTGACGTCGTCGAGGGCAAGCGGCACTACGTCGCCTACCTGCGCAAGGTATGCACCACCCTCAAGGGCCACCGGTTGGAGGTGCAGCGGGTCTCGCACGTGAACTCCCGGCTGTCCTACGTCGAGTTGACCGAGGCGTTTGAGATCGACGGCGTTGGCGCGACGTGGCCCGAATGCATCCTCTTCGAGCGGGCCGACGACGGCCTCATCTCTCGTGTCAGCGTGTTCTTCAAGCAGCGACAGGCCGACACCACCTAGAGCTCTATTCCCTCACCCGAGGAATTGACCTAACGTGTCATTTATGGAGGCAGACGGAACCCCGGAGTCGGTGCCGGTCGAGAAATTGCACTCGGGCGACCCGATCACCGATTGCGGTCAGCGGTACATAGTCCTCGAATCGAAAGCCGTCGGCGATAGTTGCGTGGTTCTCGAACTCGAGTGCAGAGTGGACCACCAGCTGCAGGTCATCGAGAAGTCTTTCGCGGCCGGCTACCAGGTTGACAGGGCGAACCACCGGATTCTGTAGACCGAATTTCCCAAGCCGAATATGCGCGAGTAGCCGGTCGACGGCTACCGCGCATTTGTGTTTTTTGGGCCTGCGCCGTTCGCCCGCCCCTCGAAATAGCTCCTCTGCCAACGCGTTTCAGTGTCACGACACCGCGATCGTGTCGAACCGACGGCACCAAAACCGGCCGGGATGGCCGCCGTCACCACGTTTCTCCGGGTTTCTCGCCCCCTGCGGGTTCGGCAGGTTTGGCCGGCCGCCCACCCGGTAGCCTTTCTGTCAGGAAGCGATTGCACCCCTGGTAACCGAGCGAATCCGACGCGCCCACTCGCTGGTGTTATCGCGCGGCCGTCCATCCGCGCCATATGTGGACAGGCCACTGACACGCCAGGATCATTAGGCGCGGTAGACATGTTTGAAGGGTGACGGAATGAGGATTCCGGGTGTAGCCAGCGTCGTCGCTGGCGCGACCGGCGGAGCCGCGCAGGTAGTACGAGCCGGCGTCTCCACTGCGGCCGGCGCCGCGGGTGCGGTGCAGATGTTCGCCAGCCCCGTGGTCGAGTTGGCCAGCCCGGTGGTTTCGTCGATGGCCCACACGACCGGCCGGGCGATCGGGATAAGCGCTCCGTCCGACCGCTCCCCTCACGGCGTCACGCCGCCGGTGCGCTGGCAGAGCGGGCGGCGAGTGCATCTTGACCTGGATCCGCTGCTGCCGTTCCCCAGCTGGCACGAGCACGCGGCCGTGGTGGAGGAACCGGTTCGCAGGATTCCGGGGGTGGCCGCCGCCCACATCGAGGGCGCGCTTGGCCGGCTCGTGGTCGAACTGGACAGCGATGCCGACAGCGACCGTGTCTTGGACGAGATTCGGGAAACCGTTTGCACCGTGGCCGCAGACCTGGCCTCCACCGGACCCAAGTCGGCATCCCGAACCGCGCCGTTCGCCGATCCGGGCAACCCGTTGGCGATTCTGGTCCCGTTCACCGCGGCGACCATGGATGTCGCGGCCATCGGCGCCGCGGTGACCGGCTGGTTGGGCCGGTTGCCCGTCGCGCCCCGAAGCACGCGCGCCGTGGCCGCCCTGCTCAATCATCAACCGCGGGTGGTCGCCTTCCTGGAGTCGCGGCTGGGCCGCGTCGGCACCGACATCGCGCTGAGCGCTTCGGCGGCCTTGGCCAACGGGCTTACCCAGGCCGTCGGCACGCCACTGCTGGACCTGGCACAACGCAGCCTGCAGATCTCGGAAGCGTCGGCGCACCGTCAGCGCTGGCGGGAGCGCGAGCCGGAGCTGGCCTCACCCAAGCGGCCACAAGCCCCGGTGGTGCCCGTCATCTCGTCCGCCGGCCCCAAGTCGCAGGCCCCGCGGCACAACTGGGCGGCCGCGGCCGCCGGTGAAGTTTCACACGTCATGGTCGGTGGAGCGATCGACGCGGCCATCGACACCGCGAAGGGTTCCATGGCCGGGCCGGTCGAGGAGTACGCCAACCAGGCCGCGAACGCATCGCTGATCGCCGCGGCCGGTGCGTTGCTGGCCGGGGGTGGCACCGAAAACGCCGCGGGCGCACTCCTGGCGGGCGTGCCGAGAGCCGCGCACGTGGGCCGCCAGACATTCGCCGCCGTACTGGGACGCGGCCTTGCCAACGACGGGCAACTGATCCTCGACCCGGGCGCCTTGCGTCGGCTGGATCGCGTGAAGGTGGTCGTCGTCGACGGGGCGGCGCTGCGCGGCGATGCCCGCGCCGTGCTCGAGGCCCGAGGCGACATACCCGGCTGGGATGAGGACCGTGTCTATGAGGTCGCCGACGCCCTCCTGCACGGTGAGGAGGCGCCCGAGCCGGACCCCGACGAGTTACCGGCCACCGGAGCGCACTTGCGATGGGTTCGGGCGCAAGGGCCGTCGGCGGCGCCCGCCCAGGGCCTCGAACATGCCGACCTCGTGGTCGATGGTGAGCGCGTCGGCAGCGTCGACGTGGGGTGGGAGGTCGACCCCTTCGCGATCCCACTGCTGCAGACCGCGCACCGGACCGGGGCCCGGGTGGTGTTGCGCCACGTCGCGGGCACCGAGGATCTGACCGCCAGCGTCGCCGTGAGTCATCCGGCGGGCACGCCGTTGCTGCAGTTGGTACGCGACCTGCGGACCGATCGCGGACCCGTGCTGCTGATCACCGCCGTGCACCGGGACTTCGCGTCGACCGACACGTTGGCGGCCCTCGCCATCGCCGACGTCGGAGTGGCCCTCGACGATCCGCAAGCCGCGACGCCGTGGACCGCCGACGTCATCACCGGCACCGATCTCGCCGCGGCGGTGCGGATTCTGTCGGCCCTCCCGGTGGCCCGGGAAGCCACCGAGTCGTCGGTGCGCCTGGCCAAGGGCGGCAGCACCCTGGCCGGGCTGTTGCTTGTCACCGGCGACCCCCGCACGGTCAACCCGTTGGCCGTGCAGCGCTGGCTCAATCCGGTCAACGCGGCCGCCGCGGCCGCCTTGGTGGCGGGCGCCTTCTCGGCCAGCAGGGTTCTCCGGCTGCCCGATCCCACCCCGCAACCGCTCACCGCGTGGCATGCCCTCGACCCGGAGATCGTCTACTCCCGCTTGACCAGCCGCACGCGCCCCCTGGCCGTCGAGCCCGGCACCGCGCCCTGGCGACAGGTTCTGGACGACCTTTCCTATAGCCCGCTCGTCGCGCCGCTGCGGGGCCCGGCCAGCCGGGTGGTGCGGCTGCTGGGCGCGACGCGGGCCGAGCTTGCGGATCCGCTCACGCCGATCCTGGCCGTGGGAGCGGCGGCCTCGGCGATCGTCGGCAGCAACGTCGACGCGCTGCTGGTCGCCGGCGTCATGACCGCCAACGCGATAGCCGGCGGCGTGCAACGGCTGCGTGCCGAGGCGGCGGTCGCCGAGCTGTTCGCCGAGCAGGACCAGCCCGCCCGCCGCGTAGTCCTCCCCACGGTGGCGACCGCGCGCCGACGGCTCGACGCCGCCCGCTCCACCGAACGGACGGTCACGGTGAGCGCGAAATCGCTGCGCCCCGGCGACATCATCGACCTGGCCGCGCCGGAGGTGGTGCCGGCCGATGCGCGCCTGCTGGTGGCCGACGATCTCGAAGTCGACGAGTCCTTCCTCACCGGTGAGTCGCTGCCGGTGGACAAGCAGGTCGAGCCCGTCGCCGCGGCCGACGCCGACCGCGCCAGCATGCTGTTCGAGGGCAGCACCATCGTGGCCGGGCATGCCCGGGCGATCGTCGTGGCGACCGGCGCCGGAACCGCGGCGCAACGCGCGATTTGGGCGATCGCCGACGTCGAGTCGGCGGCCGGCGTGCAGGCCCGGTTGCGGGAGTTGACCAGCAAGGTGCTGCCGCTGACCCTTGCCGGCGGCGCGGCGGTGACCGGTCTGGCTTTGGCGCACCGCGGGTCGCTGCGTCAAGCGGTCGCAGACGGCGTCGCGATCGCCGTGGCGGCCGTCCCCGAGGGCCTGCCGTTGGTGGCCACCCTGGCCCAGCTCGCCGCCGCTCAGCGGTTGTCGCGGCGGGGGGCCCTGGTGCGCACCCCGCGCGCCGTCGAAGCGCTGGGGCGGGTCGAGACGGTGTGTTTCGACAAGACCGGAACGCTCACCGAGAACCGCCTGCGCCTCGTCAGCGTGGTGCCGCACGGGGCCAGCGCCGACGGCCCCTTCCCCGAACCGGGTGACCCGCAAGCCGCCGAGGTGCTGCGCATCGCCGCGCGCGCGTGCACCCAGCCGCATAACGGGCAGGGGCACGCGCACGCCACCGACGAAGCCATCCTGACCGCCGCCAAATCCCTTGACGGTCAGGGGGATTCGGATTGGACCGTGCTCGCGGAGGTGCCGTTCGAGTCCAGTCGCGGCTACTCCGCTTCGGTCGTCACCCCGACCGCCGGCGCGGGGCAGGCGATGCTGATGGTCAAGGGTGCCCCCGAGGAGATCCTGCCGCGCTGCCGGTTCACCGATCGGGACGGCGACCGGGAGCATGCCGAGTCTTTGGTCTTGCGCCTCGCCGAGCAGGGCCTGCGCGTGCTGGCGGTGGCGCAGCGCCGCTGGGACGGCGGGACCACCGAGGAAGACACCGACGCCGACAAAGTCGACGCCGCCGCGCACGACCTGGAGTTGGTCGGCTACGTCGGGTTGGCGGACACCGCACGCCCATCAGCGCGGCCACTGATCGAGGCGCTGGTGGAGGCCGGGCGCAGAGTCGTGCTGATCACGGGCGACCACCCGGTAACCGCCCGTGCGATCGCGCGTCAACTGGGGCTGCCGTCGGAGGCGCGTGAGGCTACCGGGGCTGAGCTGGCCGCCCTCGACGAGGACAACCGGGCCAAACTCGCCGCCGACGTCCAGGTTTTCGCCCGCGTCAGCCCCGAGCAGAAGGTGCAGATTGTCGCTGCGCTGCAGCGCAGTGGGCAGGCGGTCGCGATGGTCGGCGACGGCGCCAACGACGCCGCCGCGATCCGCATGGCCGACGTCGGCATCGGCGTGAGCGGTCGCGGTTCGTCGGCCGCGCGCGGGGCCGCCGATATCGTCTTGACCGACAACGACCTCGGCGTCCTGCTCGACGCGTTGGTCGAAGGCCGCGGCATGTGGGGCGGTGTGCGCGACGCGGTGAGCATTCTGGTCGGCGGCAACGTCGGTGAGGTGCTCTTCACCATCATCGGGACCGCGTTGGGCACCGGCAGGGCTCCGGTGGGCACGCGCCAACTGCTCCTGGTGAACCTGCTCACCGACATGTTTCCCGCGCTCGCGGTTGCCGTCACCCCGCAATACCCCCAGCCCGACGACCCCGAAAACGGCCGCGCCGGAGCCGATCGCGACGCCGAAGAGATGCAGCGCGCGTTCCAGATTGCGGCGCTGTCCGAACCCTCGCCCTCGCTCGACGCGCCGCTCATGCGCCAGATCGTCACCCGCGGCGCCGTCACGGCCGCCGGGGCGACGGCGGCCTGGGCCATCGGGCGTTGGACTCCGGGCACCGAACGCCGGACGTCCACAATGGGTCTCACCGCGCTGGTGTCGACGCAGCTCGCGCAGACGCTCCTGACCCGCCGCCACAGCCCGCTCGTGGTGGCCACCGCCCTCGGCAGCGCGGGCGTGTTGGTCGCCATCGTCCAGACTCCGGGCGTGAGCCAGTTCTTCGGCTGCACACCCTTGGGGCCGGTCGCCTGGTCCGGCGTGGTCAGCGCGACGGCCGGCGCCACCGCCGTGTCGGTGCTGGCGCCCAACTGGCTGGCGAACAGGGTCGCCGCCCTGGAGCCCAAAGAGAAGCAGTAGGCGACTTCTAGGTCGACAACTCCTTGCGCACCACCTTGCCCGCCTGATTGCGCGGAATGCTGCCGACGATGTTGATGTCTCGCGGCTGTTCGAAGCGGGAAACCTTGCCCTTCAAGTAATCCCGCAGCCCGTCTGGGTCGATGTTGCGCCCGGTCTGCAGGACCACGAAGGCGGCCAGTCGATGACCGAACTGCTCGTCGGGAACGCCGATGACCGCGTTGTCGGCGACGTCGGGGTGCTCGGCGAGTGCGTTCTCGACCGCGCGCGGGTAGACGTTCTCGCCCCCGGAGATGATCATGTCGTCCTCGCGGCCGACGATGTAGAGCCGTCCCGCGTTGTCGAGATAGCCCATGTCGCCCGTGCTGGTCATGCTGTCGACGACGGCCTTTGCTTCCCTGATGTCGGAGCCATCCGCGTAGCCCTCACTCGCCAGCTCGCCGCCGACGAAGATGCGGCCGGTGACGCGCGGGCCGACGGGTCTGTCGTTCTTGTCGAAGATGCGCACCGGGCAGCCGGCGACGGGTTTTCCGACGGTCTCGGGAGCCTCCCGCAGGTCGGCCGGGGTGGCCAGCGAGCCGATGCCGACTTCAGTTGAGCCGTATCCGTTGTAGAGGACGTCGCCGTAGGCATCCATGAACCGCTGCCCGAGGTTGGGATCGAGCCGGTCCCCACTGGAGAGCACCACGCGCAGGTAGGGCAACGGGTTTCGCGCCCGCACCCGCTGCGGCAGATCCAGGATGCGCGCGAGCACGACCGGCACCGCGGTGAAGGCGTCGGCGCGATGCAGCGATGCCTGCGCGAGCACGGCTTCGGCGTCGAAGTGGCGATTCGTCAGGACCGTGCCGCCGAGGGCCACCGTCAGCATCAGCATGCCAAGCCCCAAACCATGAAACATCGGCATCGCCACCGAGATCCGCGACCCGGTCCGCAACCCGGTGCGATCGAGGATCGTCACCCAGACGCCGACGGCCGAACGCAGCTGCGGTGTGCGCGGCACACCCTTGGGCTTGCCGGTCGTGCCGGACGTCAGCAGGACGATCCGGCCGGGCGCGGCCACGTCGGGTCTTGAAGGCCGCCGGCCTTCCCCGGGCGCACCGACGTTCGCCGGGTCGACGAGGAAGACCGATGCGCCCGCCTCCCCGGCGGCCCGCACCCGCTCCGCGAACTCGTCGTCGGCGACCACCGTCGTGATCCGGTGTGCGCTCAACGCGGCGGCCAGCGCGTCGGTGCGGAAATCCGTATTGACGAGCACAACGTCGGCGCCGATCAGCGCGGCGGCGAAGAAGCCCTTGACGAACCCCTGGCCATTGCGGCACATCACCCCGACCGCTTGACCGGGACCGGCCCCACCGCCGGACAACTCCCGGGCAAGGGATTCCGTTTCCGACCGCAGCTCGCGATAGGTGAGGGCGCCGTCGTCATCGATGATTGCGGCCCGGTCGGGCCACCGAGCCGCCGTGACCGCCAGCAGGGTGTAGGGATTCGTGCCGCCGCGGCGCGCCTCGCGAATGAGCCGCACCCCCGCAACCGCGGAAGGCGGGCTGAGCAGTCGGGAGCGCAGCAGCGCCCGGACCGCGGTGGTGACCACGCTGTCCGTCATCGTTGGGCCTCTGGGGTATCGGCGTTGGCGAAGAAGCGCCGGTGCCACAGCCGGGCCGCGTGATCGGCGGGCCCGGCCAGCATTACCGAGGCCAGCTCGGCCGGCCACACCCAGGGCGGTTCGTTGGTGCGGGGCCGCTCGATCACCGCCTTGGCGATCGCGTCGGCGGCCTCGTCCGGGGACAAGCCGGGAAGCCGGCCCAGGATCGGTGTGGGCGCGATCATCCTGGTACGGACCAGCGCGAAATAGACCGACGTGACATCCACACCGTCGGCGTGCAACTCCGGTGCGACGCTGCGCAGCCAGCGGTCGAACGCGCCCTTGGAGGCCTGGTAGGCGCCCCATTGCGGACCCGGTACGACCCGCACCCCGACGCTCGACACGTTCACGATGTGCCCGCCGCCGCGCTCGCGCATCGCCGGGAGCAGGCCCAGCAGCAGCCAGATCGGTCCGAGGTAGTTGATGTCGATGGTGCGCTGGAAGTCATGCGGGCGGTCGTACTGATCATGCAGCGAGCGGCGCAACGACTTACCGGCGTTGCTCACCACGACGTCCACGGGGCCATGGTCCTCGGTGACCTGCTTCGTCAGCTCGCTGACCGCGGACTCGTCGGTGAGGTCGGTCGGGTAGGCAACTGCCCGGCCGCCGCCGGCGTTGATGGCCGCAGCAAGGTCCTCGAGCCTTTCCGCCGACCGGGCGACGACCAGCACCGTCGCTCCTGCGGCGGCCATCTTCCGGGCCGTCGCTTCGCCGATTCCATACGACGCACCGGTCACCAGCACGGTCTTGCCGGAAACGGTGCCGCGCAGCCTATCGGGATCCGAGACCCGCGCCGGGTTGGCCAATCGATCAGCGGCCGCCGCCAAGGCCCCTTCGAAGGCCCTGGCAAAAGGCCGCGCTATCACGTTCACGTTCACTGCCGCATTCACTCCGAATTGCGCGCCGAGAGGCGAGAGGCGGCGCTGGCTCGACCGTGTGCCTCGACTCGGACTATAGTCAGCAGACCACATCGGGGTCCGGGCCCGCGCCCCCGGCTCGGCGTTCCGGGGCTCTCGCGGATCGTCGTCGGCGCACCGCAGCGCCGTCGGCCGGACGTTTTACGGATATGAAATAATTGGCAGGAAAATCACTGTTTAGGCAAGCGATCAGATGGGCACAATTGCGGCATGATTGCACGTCACCTCCCTCGTTTCCTTGGTTCAGCAGTAGTCGCGGCGTCGTGCCTTAGCGCTTCGGTCCTCGCCGCTGCTCTCCCCTCCGCCTCCGCCCAATGTCCGGACGTGCAGGTGGTGTTCGCCCGCGGTACCGGCGAGCCGCCCGGTCTCGGCGCCACCGGGCAGGCGTTCGCCGACAACCTGCGCTCGCGCGTGGGCGCAAAGTCGTTCGACGTCTATCCGGTCAACTACCCCGCCACCCAGGAGTGGGAGACCGGCCTCGACGGCATTAGAGACGCGGGCGCGCATGTGGTTTCGATGGCGCACGACTGCCCCAACACCAAGATGGTGCTCGGCGGCTTTTCCCAAGGCGCGGCAGTAATGGGCTTCGCCACCTCGTCCGCCGTGCCGGATGGCGTCGATCCCGCGACCGTGCCGAAACCCATGGACCCCGCCGTGGCCGACCACGTGTCCTCCGTCGTGCTCTTCGGAATGCCGAACGTCCGGGCGATGAACTTCCTCAACCAGCCTCCGGTCTCGATCGGTCCCCTGTATCAGGCCAAGACCATCAAGGTGTGCGCGCCTGAGGACCCGGTCTGCTCCGACGGCATGAACTTCGCCGCGCACGACACCTATGCGGAAGACGGGGCGATGATCGACAAGGGGGTGGCCTTTGCGGTCAGTCATCTTGGCGAGGGTCCCGGCGGCCCAGCGACGGTCGCCGCTTCTCCAGGTGGCTTCGGCAGCTGACCGTTAGTCCCTGACGAAGCCCTTGTTGCGCATCAGGAGATCCGCCAGGAACCCGTCGTGCGGGATTTCGGGTGCCGCGTAGAACGTCGGGTGGGGTCCGCAGTAAACGTTGGCGACGGTCGGCTCGGCGACCAGGTCGTCGACGAGCCGCTCGTCGCCGGTGATGGCGGTGATCACCAATGAATGCCGCAGCGGTTCGACGCCGGCGCCGCGCGACCACGACGACACCCACACGCACGGGAACGGCAACTCGGTGTTGAGCGTGTCAGTGAGCTGGCCGGAGCCGGGTTCCTCCACCAGGTGCACCGCGGGACGCAGCGCCACACAGCCCTCGAGGCCGTGGCCGACCGGGGCAATCACCTGGTCGGCACCCAGCAGCGGCGTCGTTCCCGCGGCCTTGACGGCCAGATATTTAGCCAGCGCCTCCGCCTTTTCGAGGGGCTGGGTGGGCAGGATGGCGCGCTCGTCCTCGCTGGGCAGCGGCTGGATGGCCGCCAACCGCTCGGCGATCGCATGGGCTAACGGGGCAGGGTCGCCCTCGTAGAGCACCGCGGTGGCGTTGACGCACGCCATTCCGCCCAGGTTGGCGATCGAGTCGACGACGAGGTCGATGTGGTCGCGCCAGTCCTGGTCGGCCGTGATGAGGATCTTCGTGCGGCCGGGGCCGTTCACCATCACCGCGGGATCGTTGGCGTACTTGTCCACCACGTCCTGGCCGCCGTACACCATGGCAAGGTCGGCCGAGCGGATGATCTCGTCGGCGCCGCCATGGTCGGTGGGCAAATAGACCGCGTCTTCGGGACGAAACCCCGCCTGGCGCAGGGCATTCACCAGCCGATGCGCGGTCAACGGCTCGCGGCGCGATGGGCGCACCACCACCCGGTATCCCAGGGCGAGCGCCTGGGGCCACAGGGCATGCACGCCCGGGCCGTTTCCGGCGGCGTGGACGGCGAACACCTCCCCGCGGCGCGCCCAGACCGCACCGCCGCCGCGGATGCGCTCCTCGCGCCAGTCGAGCGCGGCGCCCGCGGGCCGGGCCGGTCGCACCGCATCGAATGCCGAGGCGACGGCGTCCGCAACGCCGCGTGCGCCGGCCCGGGTGACCGCGATCGGCAAGCCGGAAATGCCGCTGGCAAGCCGCACGTACTCCTCGAAGTCCAGTCCGCCGATGACGGTGGTGGCGAAGGCGTCGGCCGCGCCGGCCAGCGCCGCTTCGCGCTGCGCGACCGGCGGCGGGCGGGTTTTCCGCTGCGCGCCGATGGTGCGCGAAACATACAGGGGCGGAACGATACTCAGTTCGGCAACCGCGATGCCGGAGGTGCTCATGACGATCTCGCGGTTGCGGGTGCGATACTCGCCGCCCACACCGAGCGCGTCGATGCGCACCAAATCGGTTGTGAGGCGCACCTGTTGGCGTCCCATGATCAGTAGACGCCTTCGATGACGGCCTCGCCCTCGAAGGTGGTGACCGGCCGCACCTCACTGACGGAATCGCCGAGTTGGCCCGCCGGCCCGGGCATCCGCACGGCCAGGTCCCGCTCCGGGTTGTTGGGTATGAACATGCCCTTGCTGATGTGGTTCATCACCACCTGGCCTTGTTGCCCGTATGGCACTCGTTCCCCGGTGTCGGGGTCGACAACCCAGAACACGACATACGGTGTCCGCGGGTCGAAGACGAACGAGTCGCCATCGGTGGTCCGGGTGACCGCTTGCGAAAGCACCATGGTGCTGCCGAAGGCCATGGTGATCGTCGTGTCGGGGAAGATGTCGCGGAGCAGGTCGAGCGTGTCGGCGTCCACATGGGCACCGCTGAGCAACAGGTAGCGGACCTTGTCATTCACCAGGTCCACCACGCGGTCGTTTCGGGCGATGGCCTCGAGCAGCGGCGGAGTGGTGTGCAGATTGGCGACGTTCTGCGTCTGCAGAATGAACACGGCCTGCTCGATGACGTGGTCGATGTAGGCGGCGACTTCGGCGGCGGCGTTGCGGGCCGCGAGTTTCTTCACCCAGCGGGGGTCGACGTCGATCGGATGGAAGACCGCGCCCAGCCGCTCGGAGACCAAGCGGGAGAAGTAGCCGACGCCGTGGGGCCCGCTCGGCATCAGGCACAGGAAACCCCGGCCCCGGACAAAGCCGCCGGCGGCGAAGTCCTCGGTTTGCCATTCGACGACCTGCGCGATCCAATCCGGCATCTGCACAGTCCGTTTCGGAGCGCCGGTGGTACCGCCGGATTCGAATACCTGGGGCACCGGCGGGGGTGATCCGTAACCGCGCGGAATGAGATCCTCGACCGGCGCGCTGCGCAACTCGTTGACGAGGTTGGGGAACAAGCGTAGGTCGGCAAAGGTGTTGACGTCGGCCAACGGGTTGAAGTTCAGCGTCCGGGCGGTTCGCAACCAGAATGGGGACCCGGTGTCCTCGCCGAAGTGCCACGCCATGGCGGCGCGCAGGTACGCCTCGGGGTCTGCAATCCGAACCGATCGGGGCACGTCCAACAGCGAAAAGTCGCCCATGCCGTCGATCCTGTCGCATTGCTGACCGGCGCGACAACCGTGCGGGAGCGCGCCGGGCATACGGGCGTTGAACGTTGCCCCATGCCGCGGCGAACTCTTTGTGGCCAGCCGGTTTTCAGCTGTCGATTGCTTGGCCGACAGCCGCCGTGATCGCCTCGTTGAAGACGGGATACATGTCGTGATACACGCCGTCGCGTTCGGCGAACCGGAACCCCTTGACGCGCTCGACGAGGATCTCCTCGGCCTGCGGCTGCGTCTGCAGCAGCGTCATCGTTTCGGTGATGTAGTCATCCAGCGGCATCGCGCGGGCATCGAATCCCCGCTCCCCCTGCAGCGCGGTCTGCACCTGCGGCGGGACTATTTCGATCACCTGGACCGCAGTCCCGCGGAGCTGGAAACGCAGCGACTGGGTGTAGGAATGCAGCGCCGCCTTGGTCGCGCAATACGTCGGCGTGAGCGCGCTGGGCATGAAGGCCAGGCCCGACGTGACGTTGACGATCGCCCCCCGCGGCCTCTTCAGCAGCGACGGCAGCAACGCCGCCGTGACCCGGATCGGGCCCAGCAGATTGATGGCGACCGTCAGCTCCGCCACGCTGGGGCCGGTCGTGGTGAGGTCCTCGACGCGCTGCACGCCGGCGTTGTTGATGACGACATTCAGGTCGGGGTAGTGGTCGGTCAGCTCGGTGGCGAACCGGCGGATGTCGGCAGGATCGCCCTGATCCAGCGACAGCACCTGGATGCCCGGGTTGTCCTTCGCCACGGCCTGCAGCGGCTCACGCCGTCGGCCGGCGATAACCACCGTGTTGCCGAGCCGGTGCAACGCCTCGGCCAGGCCGCGACCGATTCCGGTGCCGCCTCCGGTTACCAGCACCGTGTTGCCCGTCAGCTGCATGGCCGCTCCCCTCCTTCGGATTCAGTACCGAATAACCACCGATCTTTTCCCACCCCATCACTTTCGTGCTTTCGGGGACCGATGGGTAGACCCGACGCCAGTTCGAACGACCTCGGGAAGCCAGCCCTGCGCCGGATTCCCGTCGACGCGGGCGTGCCTACCGCGGAGAACTGCACGTGAGAGGGCCGCCGGCGGCGGCGGCGGCGGGCACGCTCCTTATGCGCTGGGCGCATGCAGCCGATACAGATTATTCATTTCACAGATAGGCGAAACTGGCGCAGGGTCGAGGGCGACCGTCCCCGACGACAGTGAGGAAGGCCGATGCGCTACATCGCCTTGGAGGAAGCGTTCTTCATTCCGGAACTGGCTGACCTGCAGCCGGCCCATCAACGACTGATGCAGCTGATGAAACCCGAATTCGCCGACCGGTACCAACGCCGGCTGCCCGATTTCACCGAATACCGGCTGACGGAGATGGACGAGGCCGGCATCGACATGCAGGTCTTGTCGCTGACCTCCCCGGGTGTGCAGGTCGACATCGACGCCGAGCCGGCGCGCGCCAACGCGCGGTTCGCCAACGACTATCTCGCGAAAATCATTGCCCAACATCCCGATCGGTTCCGTGGGTTCGCCGCGCTGCCATTGCAGGACCCCGCCGCCGCGGCGGCGGAGCTGGAGCGCGCCGTCACCCAGGACGGTTTGTGCGGGGCGCTGGTCAACGATTGCATCAGCGGGCCCGGGGGGCGATATTTGGACGCTGCCGAATACGACGAGTTGTGGTCGGCGGTGGAATCCCTCTGCGTACCGCTGTATTTGCACCCCGGAGCGCCACCGGCGGATCATTGGCGCGTCATCGACGGGCGCCCGGAACTTTATGGGGCGACCTGGAGTTGGGCGGCCGAGGTCAGCGGGCACGCGCTGCGGCTTGTGTTCGGCGGCGTGTTCGACCGGCATCGGGGAGCGACGCTGATCCTGGGGCACATGGGCGAATTCCTGCCGTTTCAGCGCAGCCGGCTGGACTCCCGCTACGCCACCCTGGAGATAGAAGCGACCACGACTCCGCTGGAGCGCCCGCCGTCGGCGTACCTCGGCACCAACGTCGTCTTCACCAACAGCGGGGTGTTCTCGCCGGCGGTGATGCTGGGAGCGGTGCTGGAGGTCGGCGCCGACGCGGTGATGTTCTCGGTCGACTACCCCTACGAGTCGTCCCACGAGGCGGTCCAGGGATTCGAGCGGACGACGCTGCAACCCTCCGACCGGGAGAAGATCGCCCACGGCAACGCCGAACGGCTGCTGCGCATCGGTTAAGCCGCATGGTTATGGAGCTTGCGCGGGTCCACGCCCGCGCGGCGCCACGCCTCGGCCGCCCACGGCAGGTAGACGAACCAGAGGGGAAGCCGGTTGACGAGCGGATTGAGCGCGCGCACGACGGCGGCGAACCGCTGGAATCGCTTCTCCTTCTTCACATCCCACTGCAGTTGGCACACCTCGCGCATCTGCGGCGGCAGGGTTCCGACCAGGACCAGGCGGGTGTAGGCGTTGAGCGGCGCGGACACGATCTTCCAGACGGGCCTGGGGATCCAGCGCGGGCCCGGTATCCCTTTCCGGATGTAACCGGTGCCGTACATGACGGTCTTGTGCGGGACGAACCGCTCGAGCATCTCGTCCCAGTACGCGACGAACTCGTCATACGTCTGTGGCTGGCCGCGGTCGCTGACCCCGTAGAGGCTGTACCAGACCTTGCCCTCGTTGAAGATCCGTTCCTTTTCCGCGCCGGACAACCGGCGGATGAACGTGTCGGTGGTGTAGATGACCTGATCGACGAAGGTGGCGTGCGCCCAATAGAACAATTCCGGGTTGAGCGCGTGATACCGAGAGCCGTCGCTGATGGTGCCCTTGATCGGCCTGTGGAAATCGCGGACCTTGCGGCCCCACTCGTGCGGGTCGTCGGAGTAGACGGTCTTCATCAAGGGCGGTGCGGTTCGTTTGGCCCGGCCCAACGTGTCGCTGAAGATCACCGAGTGATCGAGCACGCCCTGGGCGAGTTGCTCGATGCAGTTCTCCACGCCGGCCGTGCGTTGGAACCCAAAGAATTGGGTGCGGTGATCTCCATAAAACTTCCATGTCAACGAGTTGGGCCCGAGCCGCGCGGCGTCAGCCATTTCCGCCGGCCCATCAGTGGGCATGGGCACGGCTTCCCGAACCCCACTGTCGAAACGGGCAGCCGCGTTCGGCTGCGCCAACTGGTCATGCCGGGCGGTCATGCCGGCCTCCTTACGAGCCCTCAAGCTATGAACCAATGACACAAATTAGTTTCTTTGTTCCGAAGCCTAACAACCTGTCGGTGACGTCCGCAAAGCAGGTGAGTGCGACACTGAGTTGGATAGGGGCCGCCAATCATGAAGTCCCAGATGGGCTCGGGCACGCGCGCGCAACGGGCCGAGTCGAACACCGACGTCGACCGCACCATCCTGGACACCGCGCGAACGGTCTTCGAGACCTACGGCGTGCGTCGCGCGAACATCGAAGACGTCGCGGCCCGGGCCGGGGTCAGCCGCAGCACCATCTACCGACGCTTTCCGACCAAGGATGACCTGTTCGAACACGTGGTGCGGCGGGAGGCCGAGCTCTTCTTCGGCACGCTCGACGCGGCCACTACCGGCTGCAACCCACAGGAGGCCGTGATCGAGGCGTTCGCGCTCGGGGTGCGGCTGGTCCAAGACTCTCGCCTCTATTCGCGGATCGTCGAAAGCGAACCCGAGTTGTTCGGAATGTTTTCCCGGTCCCACGTCTTCCCGATTCGCCAATTCGCCGACGGGATCGCGCACACGCTGAGGCGTTGCGGAGCCGACATCCCCGATCCCGACCTGGCCGACATCGCCGACATCCTGCTGCGCGTCGCCCTGGGCATCATCGTGTTTCCCACCGACCGACTCGACACCTCGGACCAGGCGGCCGTCCGCGAATACGCCGCCCGCTACCTGGTCCCGATCATCGGCCGCTAGCAGAGCACGACTTGGCTCCGACATGGCTCCGGCTTGTCGGAGGCCTGCATTAGCCTTTAACGCGTGCCTGGACTTTCTGGGACACCACGAACCCGATACGCCAGTTGCGGGGAAACCGACATCGCCTACCAGGTGTTCGGCGATGGGCCGATCGACCTGCTGCTGCTGCCCGGGCCGTCGATTCCGATCGACTCGGTCGACGCCGAGCCGTCGATGTACCGCTTTCACCGACGGTTGGCGTCTTTCGCCCGCGTGATCCGGCTCGACCAGCGCGGGATCGGGCTGTCGTCGCGCGTGCCCTCGACTGATGTGATCGGGCCGGAATTCTGGGCGAAGGACGTCGTCTCGGTCATGAACGCGGTGGGATGCGAGCGGGCCACGGTCGTGGCGCCGGGCTTCACCGCAATGACCGGGCTCGTGCTGGCGGCCGATTACCCCGAACGAGTGAGCAGCCTGGTGATCATCAACGGCGGGGCCCGCACTCTCTACGCTCCCGACTACCCGATGGGCCTCGAAGTCGACACCACCGATCCATACACGACGATCCTGACCGACCCGGATGCGGTCGATCAAGGCTTCGACATGCTGCGCATCATCGCGCCGAGCGTCGCAGACGACGACGCGTTTCGCGCTTGGTGGGACGCGGCCGGCAACCGCGCCGCCTCGCCCAGCATGGCCCGCGCAATGATCACGACCATCCGGCACGCCGACGTGCGCGACACGCTGCCGCGCATCACCGCCCCGACTCTGATCCTGCATCGCGTCGACTGCGAGTTCACTCCCGTAGGGCATGGTGAATATCTCGCCGAGAACATCGCCGGATCGCACTTCGTGGAGCTACCGGGTGAAGACACCCTCTACTGGGTCGGCAACACGGCTCCGATGCTCGACGAGATCGAAGAGTTCATCACCGGCATGCGGGGCGGTTCCGATGCCGAGCGCCTGCTGACCACGATCGTGTTCACCGACATCGTCGGCTCCACCGAACGGGCCGCCCTGCTCGGCGACGGCCGCTGGCGCGACCTGCTGGACAACCACGACACCATCATTCGACACGAACTGCAGCGGTTCGGCGGACGTGAGGTCAACACCGCCGGCGACGGGTTCGTCGCCACCTTCTCCAGCCCCAGCGCCGCGCTGGCCTGCGCCGACGACATCGTCGACGCGGTGCGTGTGCTGGGCATCGAGGTGCGGGTGGGCATTCACGCCGGCGAGGTCGAGGTGCGCGGCGCCTTGAAAAACGATATCGCCGGCATGGCCGTGCACATCGGTGCGCGGGTGGCGGCGCTTGCCGAAGCCAGCGAGGTGCTGGTGTCCTCGACGGTGCGCGACATCGTCACCGGCTCGCGCTACAGGTTCGCCGACCGCGGCGAGAGCGCGCTCAAAGGCGTGCCGGGTCAGTGGCACCTCTGCGCCCTGGTGCGCGAGCGCGCCACCGTCAGGCGGTAACGAACCCCACATCGGGGACGGTCGAGGCACCCGACGGCTCGGCGTAGGCTGCCAGCAGGGGTGTGTCGGAGCCGGAGCTCGCAAGTCCCCCGCTCGATTCTTACTGCACGGCTTGATTTTTGATCGAAGGAGTACGCGTGACCGACGTGCATGTCTCGTTGCCGCCCGCGCTGCGCCGAGCGCTGGATCTGCTCGCCGATCCGCCGGCGGATCCGGACGTGAGCAAGGGCTACCTGGATCTGCTCGGCGCCGGATCGGCCGAGGACGACGCCGTCCCGAAGAACACGGGCCCCATCCAGGCGGCGTGGGCGTCACCGATCGGGTCGATGTTGTACGACAACGCGCAGGCCCTGTCGCGCAGGCTGATCAGCGCGTGGCAATTGCCCATCGAGTGGTTGAACATCCCGCCGGGCGGTGTGGCGTTGGACGTCGGCTCGGGTCCCGGCAACGTCACCGCGTCGCTGGCACGCGCGGCCGGTCCCGAGGGGCTGGCGCTGGGTGTCGACATCTCCGAGGCCATGCTGGCCCGCGCCGTCCGCAACGAAGCCGGGCCACAGGTCGGCTTTATCAAGGCCGACGCGCAACGACTTCCGCTGCGCGACAACACCGTTGACGCCGTCGTCTCGACGGCCGCGCTGCAGCTGGTTCCGAATCCGGCGACGGCCCTCACCGAGATGGCCCGGGTGCTGCGGCCGGGCGGCCGGCTGGCCATCATGGTCCCCACTGTCGGGCAGGCCGCCAGGTTTTGGCAAAAGCTGCCGAACGTCGGGGCGCACGTGTTCGACGACGACGAGATCGGCGACATCCTGGAAAACAACGGATTCGTCAGCGTGCGGGTCAAGAACTACGGCACGTTCCAGTGGGTGCGCGGCAAAAACGGCTGAGTCTTGAGCGCCTTTCAGTCCCGTTTGAAAGCCGGGTGGCCGCGCGCCAGCAGCGGCAACAGCAGCTCGGGCGGCGCGACCCGGAAGAAGGCCGAGGCCACCCGGTTGACGCGGCCCGGGACGACGACGGCCTTGCCGCCCGCGAGACCGTCGATTCCGGCCTGCGCAACCTTATCGGCGGGAATCCACATCACCCGTGGCAGGGCCGATTCGGCCTCCTCCGTGGAGAAACCGGCCGCCTCGCCGAAGCCGGTATCGACCGGCCCCGGGCACAGCGCGGTCGCGCTGACCCCGGTGCCGCGCAGCTCACCCCGCAGGCTGTGGGTGTAGGACAACACGAACGCCTTGGCGGCGCCGTATGCGGCCTGGCCGGGCAGCGGACCGAAGCCGGCCATCGACGCGACGTTCAACACGGCGCCCCGACCGCGGTCGACCATTCCCGGCAGGAACCGGCTGCACAGGTCCACCACGGCGGCCACATCGACCTCCACGAGATTGACCTCTTGCTCCGGAACGGATTTCGCGACGAGACCGAGCGTCGATAGTCCGGCGTTGTTGACCAGGATGTCCGGAACCAGACCGAGAGCCGCGACGCGGTCCGTCAGGCCCGCCCGCGCGGTCCGATCGGACAGGTCGGCCGGCAGCGGGTGCGCTTGCCGACCCAACCGCCCGGCCAGCGCTTCGAGACGGTCGGCGCTGCGAGCCACCAGCACCACCTGATAGCCGCGCCGAGCGAGTATCCCCGCGAACTGTTCGCCGATTCCGGAGGAGGCGCCGGTGACGATGGCGGCGCGGTCGGTTCCCGGCGGTGGGAGGGCCATGTCAACCGTCACTTGCCTGGGCGAGCACGGCGAGCCGGTCGATCGACTCGCGCAGCATGTCCGACGTGGTCGAGCTTGCCGTGGCGAACCGGGTGCTGTCGGTCAGCTCCGTCCAGTCGTAGGTGTGGGTCACGCTGGTGAGTGTCGCGTTGATCGGGTGGAGTTCCCAGCGCCACAGGTGGCCGGGCGGCTGCTTTTTGGGCTCTGCTGGGCGCCAGGCGATCTTGTTGCCCTCGATGAATTCCACGACGTGGTTCTCCCGCACGGCGCCGTTGGTCAGCGTCGTCTTGAACACGTCACCCGCCTGGTGGACGCGCTGGCCCGCGGCCGACGAGGCGAGGTTGTTGTTGCCGTCCCAGCTCGGCTGGCGAGCGGGATCGGCGATCAGGTCGAAAATCCGCTCGGCGCTCGCCGAGATCACGCGGGTCGCGCTCACGATGCGTTCGGGTTCCATGTCGCCATCCAAACATGCCGGCCGGGGCGGCGTGGAGGTGACTTTCATCAGACGGCTGGGGACCTTCGGCCGTCGCAGCGCCCGTGGGTGGACTGCGATTGTGGCCTTGCCGGGACAACCCGGTGGCCTGTCCGAAGTGCAGCACGCCCACTTTTGGGTGAGGCCCCCACGGCCTGCTTGACCCACCTTCACGAGACGGGGATCTGCCTTCGGACAGGCCATTTACGTCGCGCACAATTGCCGGGTCAGCCCACTCGGAGCGCCTCGACCGGTCCGGATAGCGCGGCCTTGATGTACCGGGTGTCATCGTCGGCCAACACCTCTGCGTCCCCCCGCTCGATGCCGTCGACGATCTGCCGCGCAACCTGGCGCGGGTCGTTCTTCGGCACGTCGAAGCCCGAGGTCATGTCTGTCTCGGTAAAGCTCAGATGCACACCGGTGACCAGGGTGCCCTGCTTTTCGAGCTCGATACGCAACGAGTTCGTCGCGGACCACAAGGCCGCCTTGGAGTCACCGTAGCCGCCAAAGCCGGCCACCCAGGACAGGATCGAAAGGGTGTCGACCAGCGCTCCGCCGCCGTTGTCGGCCAGGATCGGGGCGAACGCCCTGGCGACCCGAAGCGCACCAAAGTAGTTCGTCTCGAACACTGCGCGCACTTCCTCGATGTCGCTCCCGAGCAACTTCGACGCACCGATGATGCCGGCGTTGTTGATGACAATATCGGCGTCGGACGCGGTACTGGCCAGCGCCGCAACCGAGTCCGACTTGGTGACGTCCAGCTCGACACTGACCACCCGAGGGTCCTCGCTGCGCTTGGGCGCCCTCGCCGTGGCGTACACCTTCGCCGCGCCCCGCCGCAGGAACTCGTCCACGATGGCCTTGCCAAGACCGCGCTGGCCGCCGGTTACCACGACCGTCGACCCTTTGATGTTGACCATGATCCGCACTCCTTGACGTAGCTAAAATTGTTTTGTCTCTGTCACCGTAGTTGACCACAGCGACATAGACAAGTATGTTTTGGATATGTCCTCAGGATGGCGTGCATCACAGCGTTACGAGCTCGCCCCGGCCCCCGGTGGGCTGGGCCTGGTTCAGGACTTCCTCAACACGACGGGTATCGAGGGATACGGGCCGGACCTGCTGGACAACGCAGCCGTTGCGGGCGACTGGGCGGACAGCGCGGTGCGGACGTGGTCATCCGTGCGCGGCTTAGAGGTTCAGGCGCCGCCGCTCGGCGACGCGGACGTAGCGAAGCTTCGCGCCCTGCGCGACACGATCGCGGGGCTGGTCACGGGAGAACCACAGACGGAACGAGGTACGGGCGCCGCTTCAGCCTCCTTGACGCTGTCGGAGACCGGCGAAGTACGGCTCGAACCCGCCGGAATCGGCTGGCGTTGGCTGGCATCGGCGGTGTGGGGAGAGATTCTGCTCAGCCAGCGGGACGACACCTGGCGGCGGATCAAGCAGTGCCACAACCCCCGGTGCGCGTCGACGTTTTTCGACCGCTCGAAGAACAACAGCGGGGTGTGGCACGACGTGAAGACGTGCGGCAACGCCGCAAATTTACGGGCTTCGCGGGCCCGCCGACGCGAACGCGACCGCGCGACGCAAAATCGCGGGGGCTAGTTCGGCGCGGAGACCGTCAGCAGCGCTCGACCCCCTTCGGCATGATCCGCCGGTGGGAACCCGCTTGGCGCGGTCCGCTTCTCAGCACCGCCTGCAGGGCGTCACACGCCCGTGCCTTGATCGGTGCGACTACGTCGAGGTTGGTCGGCCTCTGGCTCATCCAGTGCTGCATTGTTGGCACAGTTCCAATCCCTTGTCCATTCGGTCGGTTCGCCGACTCATTGAATTGCACCCCAGCGGTTTTACGGGCGCGCCGCGCCGCGGTAAACGCCGCAAAAAGCCGTCTTGTGGCGTCAGGCACATTCGCGGCGCCGCGACGGGCTCGTCACAACTCATTTCTGAACCGCCGCAGATAACCGAACAGCCGGCGCGCCGGTAGGCCATTCGGCCAGTCGTCGGCGCGGAAGTACGCGCCGGACCCGCCATCAACGAACACCACGCCGCGGCAAAGGAAATCGGCGGGATCTCCGTTCCAGCTTCAGGCGCCCCGACACTGAAACGTTGGCGACGACCCGCCGAGAAACGTCTCCGTGTGTACAGTTTCGCGGTGCCTCCGCGACACGGCTGGCCGTCAGGTCGTGGCGGCGGCGCGCTCGACGTCGAGAAGCTGCTCGCCCCGGCGCTCCGCGTCGTAGGCCTTGCGACCGCCTCGCAGGCCGAACAGCCGTTTCGATATCAGCAGGTAGATCACGGCGGCCACGTTGATCGTGAAGGTGACCAAGCGGGTCATCGTGATGCCCTTGGTGAGGTCATGGACTTCCAGCGGTAAGAAGACCGAGGTGGCCACCACCGCGAAGTACTCGCCCCAGCGCTTGAGCAACCAGAGGCCGACGCCTTCGATGACCTCGATCAGCGCGTAAGCGGCGAGCATCAAGGTCAGCAGGGCCAATGTGGATGGCTTGGTGGCCAGCGCCTTTTCCAGCTCGTGCACGATCGTCATCTGATCGACCTTGAAGCCGGCGGCGCGAAAGATCGGTAGGTCACGGTCCAGGGTGGCCTGGATGGCCCCCCGCGCGCCGCGAAATTTCCACACGGCATACGCCGCCAACGTGATCACCACCGCGCGAAACAGCCGTTCGACCGCCAGCGTACGGATGATGATGGCCTGGCGTAATGCCTTGCCGCGCATGATCATCGGCGCGTCTTCGGCGGGGCCACGGCCATGTGGTTCGCCGAGGATGAATTCACCGCAACGCAGGCAGCGCCAGACTTCGCCCAGCCCGGTGCTGCCGCTGAGCCGGTCGGCGAGGGCTTCCTCGTCCGGCGCGTACGTCACGTGCCCCGCCAGCGCGCAGGTGACCAATTCCCACCGGTTGTTGCCGCGATCTTTGCGCATGGCCGATCATTGAATGCCGGTACCGAATCGCGCAAGAGGGCGCGCACACCGGGGCGTCAGAAGCGCACCTTGCTGCGCCGACGTTGAGCGCTGGGGCTGACTGCGCCGAGCAGTGCGGCGAACTCGGCGACGGCGATCTCGTCGAGGTGATCGAC
This sequence comes from Mycobacterium sp., assembly GCF_025965855.1. Classification (GTDB taxonomy): domain Bacteria; phylum Actinomycetota; class Actinomycetes; order Mycobacteriales; family Mycobacteriaceae; genus Mycobacterium. The sequence goes on from NZ_JAOPWB010000131.1 coordinate 39,551, forward strand.
CGCGGCGATGATGTCGGCGCGCAGCGCTTCTCCGCAGAAGGGTTCGGCAAGCCAGTGGAACTTGTCGACGACACGTCCCCAGGACATCGGCCGGGTGGGCGATCCCTCGTAATCGCTCTGCTCGCGGCTGAATTGCCGGCCGTCGCGCGTGACCACGCGCACGCGGGTGGCTGTGCGTTGCGGGTAGTCCGCGGTCAGGTCCGGAGCGGCCTTGACGTCGACCCGCGCGAGCAGGTCCTGAACGTCGCCGCGCACAACCCGTTCGGTCTCGAGCTGCTCGGGACCGACTCCGCCGTCAAGCAGTGCCACCGCGCTGAGGTATTTCAGGTTGTAGTCGGCCTGCTCCTTGGTCCGCGGGTGATCCTTGTCGCCGTAGGCTCCCCCGCCCGCGATGTCGTACGCACCCTGGAAGACCTCAAGGGTCACCCGCGCGACGTCTTCGCCACGCAGGTCATTGTCGCTGCGAATCGCCAAGATCGCGTCGATGATGACCTGCCCGTGAATAAGCGAGCAAAACTGCTTCAGATAGGTCTGCTCGACGCAGGTGAGCGCCCGGTCGGCGGTGTGGAAGTCAATGGGCTGATCGAAGAGTTGCACCAGGCCGTGCGGCCCTTCGAACAGCGACTTGGGGCCGGTGACGCCACGGCCGGCCAACATCGTCGTGTACACGGCGCGCATGCCGGTGATCGCGGGCGAGATGCCCTTCCACTGCGAAACCGGCTCGGTGTGCACGGCCGCGAGGGACACGTTGTCGGCCGCGGCGGCGGCGACGGCGTTGGCGGTCCGCTCGGCGTCCAACCCCAGCAGCTTCGCCGAGCCGGCTGCGACCGAAATCGCCAGCTGCAGCGCGTGATTGAGCCCGCGTGCCATCACGGGAACCTGGGCGCTGAACCGGCACTGGATCTCGTAGGCGACCGCGAGGGCCAGCAGGAAATCCGCTCCGTTGGCGCCGACGTGCTCGGCTACCGACAGGACCGCACCGAAGTTGTCGGCGGGATGGCACAGTCCACCCACCGTCAGATAGGTGTCGAGCAGATCCGGGTAGCGCACCAGGACCGCGTTGAAGAACGCGGCCTGATCGACCGAGGCCCGGCCGCCGCCGACGAGTGTTGCCGTGGGAACACCGCTGAACTGGTCGGCGTGTTCGCGAAGCGTGGCGATCGGCTCACCGTCCAGGGAGCCGACGGCGCAGGCAACGCTGTCCAGCACGTTGCGTTTCAGCAGGGCCAGGGCCGGCCCGCTCAGGTCCGCCGGCTCGGCGCCGACGACGAAGCCGGCGAGATCGTCCACAACGTAGTTGTGCGCCACGGCCTTTCGTCCTTCCGTCGATTCCATCATTGAAGCGCCGCGAAGACGCGCCGTCGAGCGGCCGGAATGAATTTCCTCGGCGACCGCGCCCTGCTAATGCCTCTCCGTCAGGATCCGGTTCGGCGCGGCCATTTGGTGCTGTGCGCTGTCGAGTTGCCGCGCCGCGGTTTTGATGGTGTATCGCCCGGACACGGCGACCATCACCGAGCCGGTCGCGGTCGGGCCGACGTCATCGAAGGCGTGCGCAATTCCGAAGTCGTCCAGCAGGACTCGTTCGTCGGGACCTATCGGATGGGCGAAGTCGAGTGCCTTGGCGACCTGAGCGACGATGCGCACGGCGCGCTTTCCGGTACCCAGCACTCGCTCGATGCGGTACCTGCACACCACTGACCCGTTTGTCAGCACCCAAACACCCTACGGTCACCGTCTATCCGTACGGCTAACCTAGACGGCGCGATCCACCCCGCGCTGTTGCGACTTCGTGATCGCCGCCGTCTCGTCGGTCAGCCTTTTCCCGATTGCCCGGATCTGCGTTGCGCTGAGGGGGCACAGCGGATGCACCGCCACCATCAGGGCGATTTGTTGGCGATGGTCGAAAACCGGTGCGGCGATGGTGGCGACGGGCTGTTTGCGACGACCGGGGTTGTCGTCGGAGAGGAAGCCGATGGTGGTGAACTCGACCAGTAACTGGTCCAGGATGTGCCGGACCGGGGTCGGCATTTCGTTGCTATCCAGCGTCGCGACCGCCTGGACGGCCTGGGCCAGCGCGGGCGTCGTCCAGTCGACGTCGAATCCGCGTTCGCGCGTGTGCTCCAGGACGTGTTCGAGGCGCCGAATGCGATCGGTGTTGTCGCCCGCACCGCGACGGATCCACGCCCGTTGTTCCTCCTCGGTATCCCAGGCCGCAAGCGCCACTCCGAACGGAGGGGAATAGGGGATGCGATCACCTGGTATCCCCGCCGGCTGGGTGGCGGGATCGCCCTCGAAGGCGGTGACCACCAACGAGTCACCGAATCGCTCGACCACCGAACCGGCGTAGCCCACCTCCCGGGAGAGTCGCATCGCCGCGGAACGAGCGGCATGCGCAAGCGGGCGAGCGGTATCGGTCCGCGCCGCCACGACGGCGAGCGCGGGGCCAAGAGCGAAAGTCTTCGAGACGGCGTCTCGGCTGGCCCAGCCGCGGTCGCACAGCGTCTTCAGGATCGCGTGGGCTGTCGCCTGAGTGAGATCGAGCTCGCGCACGATGTCGGAGAATCGCAGCCGCGCGTTCCCGGACCGGGCAAGCAGCTCGACAACGTCGAGCACCCGTGCGGTCGGCGCCGACGGCGATCCGCGAATGTCTTGACTCCTTTGTGGCGGGGTTCATACAGTTACACCGTTCGTTCGAGATCTTATATCGATTATTCGAGAAATTAAACGAGGCTGATGCATTGCGCGCCGTTGTACTGAGGGACGGCCGGCTAGAGGTCCGCGAGACACCGGACCCCGCACCGGGGCCGGGCGAATTGCTGCTCCGGACATTGAGCACCGCGATCTGCGCATCCGATGTGCACTTCATGGACCACCCGGAGCTGGCCGTCGACGACCCGACCGGTCGTTCGCTGTACGACACGGACCGCGACGTCGTGCTCGGGCACGAGTTCGTCGGCGAGGTCATCGGGCATGGACCCGGCTGCACCGACCAGTTTGCGGTCGGTTTGCGGGTGACGGCGATGCCGGTGCGCCTGGTCAACGGCGGCGCCGGCGGCATGCGCATCATCGGTCAGCACCCGGCGGCCCAGGGGAGTTTCGGTGAGCTGCTGGTGGTTTCGGAGGCGGCGGCCAAATCGGTTCCGGGTGACGTCTCCAGCGACGCAATCGCGCTGACCGACGCGTTCGCCGTCGGTGAGTTCTACGTTCGGTCGGCGCAGATCCAACCGGGCGAGATCGCCATCGTCATCGGCGCGGGAGCGATCGGTCTCTCGGCGGTCGCCGCCCTGGCCGGCCGCGGCATCGAACCGATCATCGTGGCCGATTACAAGCCCGACCGCCGCGAACTGGCCCGCGATCGCTTCGGCGCGCACGTCGTCGTCGATCCCGCCGAGAAGTCGGCGTTCGATGCGTTCCGGGAGGTTCGCGCGCAACGCGGATTGCCCGGCCCGGCCGTGGTGTTCGAGTGCGTCGGCGCAGCCGGCTCATCCAGAAGATCGTCGAATCGGCCGAGATGGCCACCCGGATCTATTGCGCGGGCGGCTGGTACACCGGTGACATGCTCGACATCACCACCGCCACTCGCCAAGGCGTCACAATGCAATTCGGCGGGGGTCCGCACCCGCAGGACTGGTACGGAACCCTCGACGCCATCGCGTCGGGACGGCTGGATCCGCCACCGAGCGTGGGCAAGGTCATCGGCTTAGACGAAGTCCCCGACGCGCTCGACCGGGCCCGCAGGTCCGACGGCCCGCCGCGCATCGTGGTTCATCCGAATGGAGATGTCGCATGACCGAACGAGGTGATCGCCAAGACATCTCGGAGTTGCTGGTGCGCTACGCCACCGGGATCGACCGGCGTGACTGGGCACTGTTCAGGACCGTGTTCACCGACGACTGTGAACTCGACTACGGCGAGATCGGCGCGTGGAAAGGCGTCGACGCGGTCACGAGCTTCATGGAACAGGTGCACGCGTTGGCGGGCCACACGATGCACCGGCTGAGCAACCAGGCCGTCACGGTCGACGGGGACAACGCCGCGGCCCGCACGTATATCGACGGACTGATCATGACCGCCGACAACACAGCCGGCGTCAACGCGATCGGTTTCTATGACGACGAGATCATTCGCACCGAAGACGGGTGGCGCATCGCGCGCCGCCGGTACACCCAGGTTCGCCTGAGCACGGTTGGGAACCCCTAAATGACATTCGCCACCAAGTACGGACCGTGGGCGCTGGTCGCCGGCGCTTCCGACGGTCTGGGTGCCGCGTTCGCCGCGGGGCTCGCCGAGCGCGGCGTTAACGTCGTGCTGCTGGCCCGCCGCCAGTCGGTGCTGGATCAGGTTGCGGCAGAGATCAATTCGCGGTCTCCCGTCGAAACACGGACCCTGGCGATCGACCTCGCGGAGCCGGGCGCGGCATCGGCGGTCGCCGCGGCCACGGGCGACCTCGAGATCGGGTTCCTGGTCTATTGCGCCGGTGCCGACCCGAATTACCAACCGTTCCTTGCCAACCCGATCGAGGCCGCCGAGGCGATGGTGCAACGCAACTGCGTGGTGCCGATGCAGCTGTGCCACCACTTCGCTCCCGCCATGGTCGAGCGACGCTGTGGCGGGATCGTCATCTTCGGGTCCGGCGCCGGACTGGCCGGCGGGGCTAACATGGTCGCCTACGGCGCCTCCAAGGCGTTCGACATGGTCTTCGCCGAGGCGTTGTGGGCCGAATTGCACGACAAGGGCGTCGACGTCCTGGGCCTCATTCTCGGCAAGACCGACACACCCGCACTGCGCCAGCTCGAACACAGCCGCGGCCAGATAACCTCGCTCGACGACATGCCACCGGGCTCCGCCACCGTCGACGACGTGATCGCGGAGGCTTTCGACAACCTCACGAACGGCCCGACCTGGTTCGTCGGCGATGTCATGCGTGCTGCCGAGCAACTGACAAGTTCACTGACCCGCAACCGGATCGTCGAGCTCTTCGCGCAGGCCGCGGCCGCGGCGATGGGCCCCCCGGGTTAACCGGTTCGCCGAGTGTGAATTTCGCGACGCGACACGCCGAGCGGCTGTCGCCAGATTCACTCTCGGCACACCGGCAGTCACCGCACCCGACGTCGAGCACCCGCCGGGCCGTGCGGGGAACCTTGGACTCCAGCAGCGCGTCGTAGTGGATGTTGATGTTCCACGGTTGTCCGGCGGAGTGCACCGCCCCGCAGTTAATCGAGCTATCTGTGCATCCGTTGATCGGCCGGTGGCGCAAAACCCGCCGGGTCCGCGGGGCGGGCGGCTCAAAACGCCACCACAACGGCGCGAAAGGTTTGCCAAAGTTTCAGATCAGCCGAACCGAACTTTCCGCATCCGCCGATGTGGCCAGCGAAGACGGAATCCGTTGCGCTGCCGCTTCGCTCACCTATCACGTTGCTGGCCCATGGTTTCGCGGGTAACTTTTGGGAGGCAGGTCGCCACGGCATGCGAGCCGAAACACTTACCAATGATCGGCCCCCCTCCGCGAGTTGAAGGATGACGATGCGCGCCACAGACAGGCCCGCTGCCACGGCGCCGGCGACATCGCGCGCGCGGGCGCTCACCTTGATCCGTTCGGCACTGATCACCGCGATGTTCATCGCCCCGGCGGTGGTGATCCGAATCGTCGGCCTGCATCTGGACCCGGTCGCCGCCCTGCTGGTCTACGGGGCCGCGGTTGTCGCGGCCAGCTTCCTGCTGGCGTGGGCCGCCGAAGCCGCGCAGATCGATGTCTCCGGCGGGCTGGCGATCGCGGTGCTCGCGCTGGTCGCGGTGCTGCCCGAATACGCCGTCGACCTCTACTACGCCTACGTGTCCGGCCACAATCCGGATTACACCCAATACGCCGCCGCCAACATGACCGGGTCCAACCGGTTACTGATGGGGGTGGGCTGGCCGGTCGTGGTGCTGGTCAGCATCGTCGTCGCCCGAAGAGCGGGTGCGGGCAAATCGGCCGGCGTGACGCTGGAGCCGGCCAATCGCGTCGAACTCGGCTTTCTGCTGATCGCCGGCGTGGCCGCATTCGTCATGCCGGCGACCGGGGAAATCCACATGGCGCTGGGGCTGGCGTTGCTGGCCTGGTTCGGCTTTTACCTCTATAAGATCGGCCACGGCGACGTGGAGGAACCAGACCTCATCGGTACCGCCGCCGCGCTCGGAGAGCTACCCGATCGCATTCGGCGCATCGCCGTCATCGGTCTCTTCGCCGCATCGGGCGCCGTGATTCTGCTGTGTGCCAAGCCGTTCGCCGACAATCTGGTCGCGGCGGGTACCGAGTTGGGCATCGACCGGTTCCTGCTTGTCCAGTGGCTTGCCCCGCTGGCCTCCGAGGCTCCCGAGTTCATCATCGCGGTCATCTTCGCCTCCCGCGGCAAGGGCAAGGCGGCGATCGCCACGCTCATCTCCTCCAAGGTCAACCAGTGGACGCTGCTGATCGGCTCGTTGCCCGTGGCCCACCTGCTCGGCGGAGGCGGGTTCTCTCTGGTGCTCGACCCCCGCCAGGTCGAGGAAGTGCTGCTGACAGCCACCCAGACGCTGATGGGGGTCGCGCTGATCCTGGGGCTGCGTTTCGGCCGGGCCGCGGCGTGCACGCTGCTGGGGTTGTTCTTGGTCCAGTTCGCGCTCGTCTCGACGCAGGGGCGGCTGCTGCTGTGCGGTGTCTACACCGCCGTGGCCGTCGTGGGCCTGATCATCAACCGCGGCCACCTGGTTGCCACGTTCCGGGCCCCGTTTGTCGGCAGGGCCATCCGGCGCAGCGGCCACCCCCATCATGCGGAAGACGGTGCCGGCATCCCGACGTAGCTGTGGGGGATGGCTTGTATAGCATCGCGAGTTGACCTATACCGTCTCGGATTTGGAGCGCCGGTGGCTCGCGAAGTGTTGGCCGTATTGGGTGTGGGCGGCATGGGCCACGCGATCGCCCACCGCCTTGGGGCCGGCAAAAAGATTCTGTTGGCCGACAACAACGAGGCAGCACTGGCGTCGGTCGCCGAGGCGCTCTCCGCGGACGGCCACCAGGTCGACAGCCGCCGGGTCGATGTCTCGTCGCCCGAATCGGTCCGCAGGCTCGCTGAACACGCGGCCTCACTCGGCGCCGTCACCCAGGTGGCACACACCGCGGGCCTGTCCCCGTCGCAGGCCTCCGCCGAAGCAATCCTTGCCGTGGACCTTTTGGGCACCGCGCTCGTGCTGGACGCATTCGGAGAAGTCATCGCGCCGGGTGGAGCAGGGGTCATGATCGCCAGCATGGCTGGGCACATGTTTCCGCCGCTGACCTCCGAACAGGAAAAAGCCCTGGCCCACAACCCGCCCGGCGAATTGTTGCATCTAGACTTCATCAGCAAAATCACTGACCCGAATTTTGCCTATCCAATCGCGAAGCAGGCGAACCATATTCGAGTTCGCGCCGCCAGCGCACACTGGGGTCGCCGGGGGGCGCGGGTGAACTCCATCAGCCCGGGCGTCATCTCCACGCCGATGGGACAGCAGGAACTCGCCTCCCCGGTCGGCGAGGGCATGCGCGCGATGATCGCCATGTCCGCGACGGGTCGCATCGGGACGCCGGACGATATCGCCGCGGCCACCGCCTTTCTGCTCGGTCCCAACGCGTCGTTCATCACCGGCACCGACCTGCTCGTAGACGGCGGTGTCATCGCGGCCATCAAGGCCGGCAGCCCGGCCTGAGCGACATCAGACGAGGTAATACAGCTCGGCGTCTCCCGGCGCCGTCAACGGCTCTTTCAGTTTCAGTTCGGCAAGGTTGTTGTGGGCGTATCGCACCGCTTTGAGCGTCGCGGAGTATTCCTCGTCTTCCTCGGGGAAGACGTGCTCCGCAGGGAACCAACTTTGGAATCCAACGTTTTTCAGGAGGGTGAGCGTATCGGTACGCACGCCCGCGAGCAGGATGGTGATGCCGCGCGCAGCCTCTTCCCGGAGGAAATGCTCGATGCGCTCGATGCAGACGACGTCGGGATGGCGTACCCGTTTGAGCCGCAACACCACGAACTGGACGTCGTCATTCGCGATCCGCTGCCTGATCTCCAACAGGTAGCGGTCCAATTCCGGTGCGGCGCCGAAGAACAGCTCGCCTTCCACATCGTAGATGACGATCGAGGGATCCGGCGGATCGCCCGGGATGCGTTCGCGGACAACACGTTCGGGTGTAACGATCAGTTCTTCGGCTTTCAGCTTGGCCGCGCGGGGCACGAACAGCAGAATCGACAGGACCACGCCCAGCAGAACCGATTTGTCCAGATCGATCGCCACTCCCGTGAACGCGGTGACGATCACCAAGCCCGCGTCGTAGCGCGACGCCTTCAGCGTATAGATCAAGCGCTTGAAATCGACGAGCCGCGCGGCCGTGACGAGCAGCAGTCCGGCCAGCGCCGCCTGCGGCACATAACGCAACAGGGGTGCGAACAACAGCAGCGCCGCGGCCGCGGTTGCGGCCGAGACGATCCCGGAGAACCGGGTCCTCGCGCCGGATTGGAAGTTGATCGCCGATCGTGAGAGCGAGCCCGAGCCCGGCAGGCTCTGGAAGAACCCGCCGGTGAGGTTGGCCACGCCTTCGGCCATGATCTGCCGGTTGTAGTCGATCTCCTGTTGGGTTTGGTAGGCGATGGCTTTGGCGATGGACAGCGCCTCGATGATGCCGACGAACGCGATCGCCAGCGCGCCCGTCGACAGCTCCGGCAGCCAGCCGGCGTGGACCTCGGGGATGTGCGGGGTGGGTAGGCTGCGCGGAATCTTTGCGGCCACCGCGACCGCGGTATGGCCGTTGGCACCCGGAACCGACCATCCCGCGAGGTAGGCGATCAGGGCGGTGATGATCAGCACGGCGAGCATGTCGATCTGCGGCCATCCGTAGCGTTGCACCAGCTTGCGCACGACGACAGCCAGGACCACCGCGGCGACGCTGAGTATCAGGGCGCGGTAGTTGATTGCATCGCCGTGGGTCAGGGCGAGCCACACCCGGCGCAAGACCTGCATGTGCCCGTTGCCCTTGTCGCGCACACCCAGCGCATTGCCCAGCTGCCCGACGGCGAGCAGAAGCGCCGCCGCCGCCATGAAGCCGATGATGACCGACTCCGAAATGTAGCGGGTCAGGTTGCCGAGCTTGAACAGGCTGATCACGATCTGGAAGCCGCCGACCAGCACGGCCAGCAGGAACAGCCCTTCGAAGAGTTGGGTGGTGTTCTCCGAATCGATAAAGGCAAGGGCCGAGAAGACCAGCAGCGAGATGGCGCTCGTCGGCCCGTTGATCAAGTGCGACGACGAGCCGAAGATCGACGCGACGATCGTCACGACGATCGCCGAGTAGACCCCGAACCTTGGATCCACGCCGGCGATCAACGCATACGCCATCGCCTGGGGAAACGAGATGGCGGCGACGGTAAGACCGGCGATCAGATCGTGCCGGCCCTTCACCAGGTCGTAATTCAGAACCAAACCCACGTTGCGTTCGGTCTTTCCGCTAAGTCGCCGACGCCGTACCCGGCGGGACCGAGATCGAGTCGAGGATTCCGTTGGTACCGAAGAATTGCTCGCGCGCGTCGCTCCAGTCTTTGGCGATGGCGCCGATCGGGAACAGCGCAAGAGGGGGCAGCCGGTCGACGTGTTTGGCCAGGATCTCCGGCTTGAACGGGCGGTAACCGTATTGCGCCACTTGCTCTTGTGCGGCGTCGGTGAACAAGTAGTTGAGATAGGCCTTGGCGTAGGTCGCCGTCTTCTGATCGGTGACGTTTGCGTCGACCCAGGCCACGGCTGGTTCGGCAAGGATGCTGACCGGTGGATAGACGAGCTGCAATTCGTCTTTGTTGGCGGCGACTTCTCTCAGCGCCTCGTTCTCCCATGTCAGCTGCGCGTCGCCGATCTTCGCCAGAGAGAAGCTGTCACCGGCACTGCGGGCACCGGCGTCGGAGACCGCCACGTGGTGCAACAGCGCCCGCACGTAGTCGGCCGCTTGGGCCTGGCTGCCGCCGCGGGTGGTGACCGAGCCCCAGGCCGCGAGGACGCTCAGCTGGCCGTTGCCCGAGCTGCGCGGGTTCGGTGACACCACCGACACGTCTCCCTTGGTCAGGTCCGGCCAGTCGTGAATCGCTTTGGGATTGCCCTTGCGGACGACAAATACGATGGTCGACGTGTACGGCACCGAATTGTTCGGCAGGCGCCGTTGCCAGTCGGGGGCGATCAGGCCCCGCTTGCTCAGCGTCTCGACGTCGCTGATCAGCGCGAGCGACACGACGCTGGCCTTCTGGCTGCCGTCGAGAACGCTGCGCAGCTGGCGGCCCGAGCCGCCGTGCGACTCCTTGATGTGCAAGTCGATTTCGTTGTGCGCGCGATATTGCGGGATGAACGCCTTGTCGATCGCCGCGTACAACTCGCGGGTCGGGTCGTAGGAGACGTTGAGGATTTCGTTGTGCCCGTGGCCAGGAGCGTTCTTGATCACGATCGCCGTCGCGGCAAGGACGATCGCGACGACACCGACGACGTTGAGCCAGCCAACGCGCAACCGAGGGCGGAAACGCTCGAATGTCGGACGCGCTTTTAGCATCCAGGCGTCCTCTCACGGCAAAACCCCAGACGATTTTCGTCTGGCACCGACAATTTCAAGGATGTTAACGATCGGGCCACTTCGGCACAGCGTTGAGAATCAGCCTGAAGCTAAGTGCAAAAAGGGCGGCCATACCTATGCTGGGCAGATGCCGCAACGGGCGTTGCGTGACCGCCTGATCGAACTGGAAGTACCCGACGAGGATGTGGCGCGCGGTCGGGCGCTGCGCAAGACCGTCCCCCGGCGCGCCCTCGCACAGCTGACTCCCGCAAACCGGTCGGCCACGGAAATCCTCGTTGCCCAAAATGCCGGCCGGCTAAGCGGACTCGTCCCCCTGCGGTTCGCCCGCATGCTCGCCGACCCGTTCTCGTTCTACCGAGGCTCTGCGGCGGTCATGGCCGCCGACCTCGCCGCCGGCCCATCGAGCGGAATCGAAATCATGTGCTGCGGTGACGCTCACGTGTCGAATTTCGGCCTGTACGCCGCGCCGCACCGCTCGATCGTTTTCGATCTGAACGACTTCGACGAGGCCGCGGTGGCGCCCGCGGAGTGGGACGTCAAACGGCTGGTCTCCAGCGCGATCATCGGGGGCCGCCATGCTGGGTACCGCGCCAAAGCCATCCGCCGTTGCGTCGAACGGGCGCTGGTGGGCTACCAGACCAGCCTCGAGGCGATGCTCGAGGAAATGGACGTTCTGGACCGCTACTACCTGCGGGTGGAACCCGAGCACTACACCGGGAAGGTGTCCAAAGGCCTGCAGGCAGTGATCCAGAACACGATGTCCCGGGCACGCACCCGAACGTCGGCGCGTGTCTTCAAGCAGATTACGGAGATTGGGGCCGACGGAACCCCGCGGCTGCGGGAGGCGCCCCCGGTCTTGCAGCACGTTGACGAGGAGACCGAAGCGCCAGTGCTGGAGGCGGTTCAGGAGTATCTGGCCGTAGTGCCGGCTGACGTGGCGCTGCTGCTGTCACACTTTCGCATCACCGATGTCGCGCTGCGCGCAGTGGGCGTCGGCAGCGTCGGAACCCGGTGTTACCTGGTGATCTTGGTCGGCCCCAACGGCACGCCGCTTATCCTGCAGATCAAAGAGGCCGCGCGATCGGTGCTCGAAGAATACGGCGGGTGGACCCAACCGGAGAGCCTCAACGCGGCAGTCGAGGCCAAAGGTCAGGGCGTGCGCGTCATCGATGGCCAGCAAATCCTGCAGGCGATGTCGGATGTGTTCCTCGGGACGACACGCAAGGACGGCCGCGACTACTACGTCCGCCAGTTCCAAGACATGAAGGGCAGCATCGACATCGAAGGCATGTCGGCCGCCACCTTCTCCGAGTACGTCGTCGCCTGTGCGGTGCTGCTGGCGCGCGCGCACTCGCAAAGCGCGAATGCGTCAATCTTGCGCGGTTACGTCGGCACCAGTAACGCCGTGCAGGAAGCGGTCGCCGAGTGGTCGTACGCGTACGCCGACAAGTCTCTCGACGACTTTCATCAGCTGCGCGCGGCGGCCGCGGCCGGCGACATCGAGGTGGCCGACGATCCCACCCGGTAGCGATCGGTGCGGTGCAGCCACTCGCGGGGGCGCAGCCGCCTGGTGCGGCGGGCGTATTCCAGCTCCGTGTAGGGCCATTGGGTCACGATGCGGCCGGTGGGAGAACGGAAGTAGCTGTCGCACTGGGTCCAGACGGTGCGCTCAAGATCCGCGGAAAGCTCGTCGTTGTAACGCCTTTCGGCCTCAGGGCGTACATCGACGTATCCGCCCCGCCGCGCCACCCGGCTGACGGCGCTGGCCACCAGGCGCGCGCCCGCCTCCAGGATGTAGACGATCGAGTTGCCGCCTTGGTTGGTGTTGGGGCCGTACAGCATGAAGAAGTTCGGGAAGCCCGCGACGGCCACCCCCAGGTAGGCGCTCGGGTCCGCGCCCCAGCGCTCGTGCAGCCGCTGACCCCCGATGCCGACCACATCGATGCCCGACAGGTAGCGGGACGTCTCAAATCCGGTGGCCAGCACGATCGCGTCGACGTCGACCAGCCGGCCGCCCGCGGTGAGCACCGACGTCTCGGCGACCTGAGCGATGGGATCGGTGACCAGCTCGACGTTGTCCGCCTGCAACGCCCGGTAATACTCGTCCCCCAGCAGCACCCGCTTGCAGCGGAACGGATAGTCCGGCGTCAGCGCGCGGCGCAGCCGCCCGTCGCCCACGGTGCGTTCCAAAAACGACGTCGCGACGTGCGTGCGCGCG
>NZ_JAOPWB010000153.1 GCF_025965855.1 Mycobacterium sp.
ATGCCGCCACCGGCGGCGGGGCCGGCGGCGGGCGGCCCGGGCGTTCCTGTGCCCGCCACCGCCAGCCGAAACGACCAGGACCCCGACACCACGTGGCCATCGGCCGACGTCACGCGGTAATTCACCGTGTAGGTGCCGAGCGGCCCGAGCGGTCGCAGGCCGATGCCGACGACCGCACCCTGCACGCTGGGTTCCCCGGTGGACCACTCGTTGCCGTCGGGCCCGACGACCGTCATCGCCGCGAACGTGGTCTGCAACCGTTCGTTGAATGTCGCGGTCACCCGGCCAGGAGCGGTCGCGAGAACCGCATTGTCCGGGGGGTCGGCGGACACGCGCGCGGCGTGCGCCGACGCCGGTTGTGCGTTAAGGGTTGCGGTCGACATCAACGCGGCCAGCAGCAGGCCCACCCATGCGGCGGCCGCCGGGCGCCTCATGCCCGTCGGCGGATCAGGGCCAGACCGACACCAAGGGCGGCCACCGCCAGCGCCGCCCCGCCCAGGAGGCGCGCGGTGTTGTCCGCCGATTTCGGCTGCGAGGATGCGGCAGGCGGATGGTGGTCATGTGGCGCCCCGGCCGCCGCGGCAAGCGTTAGCGCGGGTGCCGGATGTTCCGGTTCGCCGCCGCCGGGCAGCGGCGGCTGGTCCCACTTCACGACCGCCCCGTCGGAATAGGTCTGGCTGGCCGGGAAGCTGACCGTGTCGGCGTCGGGGAGCTGCACCGAGATACGGAACAGCGCGAATTGGTCCGCTGCGATCCCGGCATTGGGCGCGGCCGTCCAGGTCACCGAGCGGACGGTGCCGGACGCCGCGTCGCGGTCGAGCTTGGCCGTCCACCCCGGCATGGTTTCGGTACTCGCCGAGGCCACGCCGGGGAGGCTGACGGTCAGCGCGGTGGTCGCTGCGCCCGTGTTGGATTCGTTGGGAACCTGGAATGTGACGATTGCCATGGCGCCGCGCACGGGGTTGTCGCTGCTGGCGTGTACGTGCGCCCATGCCGCCGGGATGCCCACCGCCGAACCGAGGTAGAGCGCGGCGGCAGCGGCGACCGGAATCAGGATGCGCGAAACCCGCCTGTGGTGACCTGACATGTCAGATCGCTGCTTTCCGTGGTCAGGTCAATCCGAGGCGCGCCATCAGGTCCGCCTCGATACCGTCGAGCTGCGACGAGATCGCGGCGTGGGCGGCCCGTCGTCGCGCGGCCGGCATGTTCTCCGCGGCGGTGACGGCCGCCGAAAGGTCGCTGAGCCGTTCGGCGATGGCGCCAACGAACTGCTTGGTCTCGGCGTCCTTGGGCTTCTTTTCCTGCACCGCCCGCAATGATTTCTCCGCCCCGGCAATCCGGGCCGACAGCTGGGCGCCCTGCCCGGAGAACTGGCCGATCTGCGCCAACGGAACACCGAGCTGATCCGCGCGCCGCTGGTCGATGAACGCCCGCGCGGCCACGGCGGCGCGGTAGATCAGCGGCGTCAGGATGGGGGCGAGCAGCCGAGAGACGGTCAACACCCGGCGGATCCGGGCCGGCGACAGCAACTTGCCCTCCCGCGCGGTCTTGAGCTCGGCCTCGGCGACCTTCAACGCCGTCCGGTCGCTGTCTCGTTGCGATTTGATCTGTGCGTTGAGGGCCTTTTCGGCGGCTCGCCGGTTGGCCTTGAGCCGGCGAGCATCGTTCTTGGCGGCCAGCTTGGCCTCGAGCTTGGCGCGGGCCTTGATCGCGCGGGCTTCGGCGCGACGCGTCGCGCGACTCTTTCGCTTGCGGAACAGGCCCATTCCCGGCCGCCTCCCGGTAATCTCGCTGGCTCTCGTTGTCTATCGCTCGCGTGTGCGCGATCCGAGAGCCAACCCTAATCGGAATACGCCGACGGCAGCCGTTCAGGTCGGGATGTACAGCGGGGTATCGAGCCCAATCGTCCTCTAGGCGTCTAAACGTTCCGCGCGGCGCAGCTCTGTGACCCGCTCCACGACGTCCTGCTGCGCCTGCGGAGACAACCCGACGGAGGCCAGCGCGATGCGGCGCACGCCGTCATCGCGCATCGTGGCCAGCCAGGATAACTCCTTGTCGAGCTTCTCGTAGTACTCATCGTCGGTGAAGTAGGCCGGCTTGATCCGGAAAAAATTCGCCAGGGCGGCCATGGTTACCGACGACGGGTTGGTGCGGTTGCCCGAACGTAGCTGGGACAGGTAGGGAGCCGACATCGTGATGCCCTCCGCCTTGAGCGCCGCGATCACCTCCGCCGAGGTGTGCGGCCCCCGCCCCGGTGGATACACCGTGTCGAACAAGCGGTTCAGGCGGGCGGCGAACGTCGTGCTCATCGATATGACCTCCACTTGGCTGTAGAAGTGAACTATTGCATAGGTGTATTTGCTGAACAGGGTAGCGGCGGTTTAGGTCCGCATCCAGGTGCAAACCCCCGTTGGTTGGGTACCGGCGTTGCTGACGGTTGCCGAATACCCACTCAACGAGCGTCTAACTAATTCGCTGAGGTGTCCACTAGATACGCGAAACTCACAGGTTATCCGCAGAGTTCAGGGTCGCGTCCGACGTGGCGGGCCGCCGGCCTCACGGGTGGCCGCACGATCCGACCGAGGATGCTGGGCAATCGCGCCGCAACCAGCAGGCAACGCGCGCCTGACGGTGACATCCTTTGCTGTCAGGTCGGTGACACGCCCATAAAACGGGCCGGGGGTGCACCTAATTCCCCCCGAAAGATACCCCTGGGGCGACTCGGGGGTCGCGGCAGCGTGTGCAAAAGGGCGCCGACGGCACTCTAGCCGATGTCCGCTGACCTCCCGGCGGGTGCGGCTTCTTTCCGGCGCCGTCGCAGAGTTTGCGCCGCGGCCACCGTTGCGGCGGCCAGCGCCACCGCGATGGTCACGGTGATAGCTACCGAGCGCAGCCCCAACGCGGTGTCGAACAGCATCCATAGGCCGAACATCAGGAACAGCAGGCTGGCCAAGGCGTGCAGCAGCTTGTGGGGAAGGCGGCGATGCAGCATTGTGCCTACCCCGATCGCCAGTCCGTCGGCGAGAACCATGCCCAGGGTGGAGCCGATCCACACGCCGGTCCAGTCGTGATCGCTGGCCAACGTGACGGTCGCGAGCGACGTCTTGTCGCTCATCTCGGCGAGCATGAAAGAAGACACCACGGTCAGCAACGCGACGCGGGATTCCCCGTCCGTCGAGTCCGTCTCGTCGCCGGCGCCTCCCTCGCGCCAGGCCCACACGGCGAAGATGAGGAATGCGATCGCCGACGCGAACGCCATCGGGCGTGCCGGGAGAGTGGTTCCGAGGAAGTGGCCGATCCCCACCGTGACCCCGTGCACCAGGCAGGCGGCGATCGCCACGCCCGTCAGCACCACCCACCATCGGTAGCGCAGCGCAAAGGTCATGGTGATCAGCTGGGACCTGTCGCCGAGTTCGGCAAGGAAAACCACCCCGAGAGTCAGCAACGTGGCGGCGAGCATGCGAGGCGACCTTTCGACACGTCGTCGGTGACATCTGGGACCATCCGGTCCCCCGCACATCGGTCGAAGGTCTCGCCCACCGGACCCGTGGGACCGGTTCGCCGGCCGGGCTATGCGCCAGTATGTCGACTCGACGATTCGGGGCTACTCCCCTTCGCTAACGAATTTCAGGCTAGCGGGCGGGGTGGCCGAGCGCCAGGACGGCGGCCAAGTTCGGACAGCCGTATTCTGTGATTCGAATTCCCTTACGCTGCAAGCAGCATCGCCAGGATCGCCGTGTCTGGATGGCTGATCGGGTCGACCCCGACGCGGCTCACCATGGACGTGATGGTCCCGTCGGCCTCCGCTTCCACCCACGCCGCGCGGTGCTCCAATCCCAGGTACGGCAATCCCGGCAGCAGCACGCACCCGGACGCGGCTCCGGTGCATTCCGGCAGCGAGGGCGTGGTTTCCGAGGGCGGGTGCAGCATCAGCAACGCCGGGGGCTGGTGGTCGGCGAAATATCCTGGCTGGATGGCTGATTCACCGAAGACCGTGCCCTCGGCCAACACCAGGCCCACGGTGCCCGGTTGGGGTTCGTCGGGCAACTCCTCACGGGCGCCGAACACCGTTGTGGTGGAAAGCAATCCGGGCAGCGACGCGACCCGTACCGCGACCATCAGCAGTTGCGCCCACTCCTTCGTCGAATCGGGCCAACGCCCAGAGATGACAAACCCTTTCAGGGCACCACGGGAATGGAAGGGGGCAACCCCTATCGGCCGATCTGACCCGGTTTCCATCTCGACCTCCGCGCGACGCCTCGTTTCGAATAACCACGCTGGTAGCTCGAATAATTAAGCATGCCTGCGGCTTAGGCGCCTTGCAACCCGACACGGTTAATGGGCGTTCATGTTTTCTAGGTGCCCGAACTCGGGCCGGGTAAACGACGGGGGCGCCGCGCAATCCGCGCGACGCCCCTGCCGTTCGAGGTGAAGTCAGCCGGCTATCAGCCCCTTGGTCTTCGAGGTCGCGGCTGAGTAGCGGTCCTGCACGTCCGCCCAGTTCACGACGTTCCAGAACGCCTTGGCGAAGTCAACCTTGACGTTCTTGTACTGAAGGTAGAACGCGTGTTCCCACATGTCGAGCAGCAGCAGCGGCACGATGCCCAGCGGGAAGTTCGACTGGTGGTCGTACACCTGGAAGATCAGCAGCTTGTTGCCCAGTGTGTCCCAACCGAGCGCTGCCCAGCCCGACCCCTGCACGGTGGTGGCAGCGGCGTGGAACTGCGCCCGGAAGTTCTCGAACGACCCGAAAGCGTCGTCGATGGCCGCGGCGAGCTCGCCGGTCGGCTTGTCCCCGCCGCTGGGGGAGAGGTTCTTCCACCAGATGGTGTGGTTGACATGGCCACCGAGGTTGAACGCCAAGTTCTTCTCGTTCAGCAGGATCGCGGCGTGATCTCCCTTGGCCCGCGCTTCCTCGAGCTTTTCCAGGGCGTCGTTGGCGCCTTTGACATAGGTGGCGTGGTGCTTATCGTGATGAAGTTCGTTGATCTGACCGGAGATGTGCGGTTCCAGCGCTCCGTAATCCCAGTCCAAGTCTGGCAAGTTGTATACAGCCACTGCAATCCTTTCTTCGATTATCGTCTTGGCGCTCGTGCGCGGGGCTGCCACGCGGCGGCCAGCCGTAATCAACCCTGCTCCATGACTGCGCGCGCCGCAAGGACGGCTGCTAGGGATAGATACCCCGTCGGGGTTGATTCAAGACAACACGATGAGGGCGAGAACCGCGAGCAACGCGAGCGCGATCAGGGCGGCGCGCAAGGCGGCGATGCTATAGCTGTGGTTACAGGCAGGCGAGCCGGAATACGAGTTCGACGGGGCCGGCGAACCCGGACCGAACGAATGCGTGGCCATCAAGCGCCTTTCACCTGCACGTCCACCTCGCATAAGTGAGGTGAGTCACAATGATTTTTCGTGACGGTGATCATAACCCCTCGCGGCGGCGTTGGAAAATGCACTGCGTACGGGCGTCCCGGACGGTGAGTCCGAGATGCGCCTCGGGTGCACCGACCGCACCTGGGCACCGCCCAGCCCCGGGGCTCATTTTGCGGGTGCTTAGCGGGGCAATCCATTTAGCTCTGGTAACGGATGGGGCTGTTTATGGCACAGCCGTACCACCCGGGGGTTATCCACAGATGCGGCCCGCGGTAGCCGGTAAAGGCCGTGTTGATGCTGTGCATACCCGGTGCTCGATTGTGGATAAACCTGTGGAAATTGTGGATAGCCATATGCAACCGTTGGTGTTGCCGTGGCCGCTTTCGCGGCCCGCATCGTCGCCGGGGTGGTGCCGGATTACCCCGCTCCTCAGCCGGCCGCTTTCGCGGCCCGCATCGTCGCCGGGGCGGTGCCGGATTACCCCGCTCCTCAGCCGGCCGCTTTCACGGCCCGCATCGTCGCCCGGGCTACGCTGGTCCGGTGATCCAGGTGTGCTCCCAGTGCGGCACGCGGTGGAACGTGCGCGACCGTCGACGCGAGTGGTGCCCCCGTTGCCGCGGGGCGCTGATGGCACCCCTGCCGGACACGCCGGCGGACGACGCGCGATGGAGCGCGGGGGGCGGCCCCCCGCCGGCCAGACCGCCCGCGGCCCCCGGGTGGCAGCGCGCCCCTTCGCGGCTGCCGCCCGGCTTCCGGTGGATCGCGGTGCGTCCTGGCGCCGCACCGCCTCTGCGACGAGGCCGTCGGCTCCTGGGACCCACACCGCGCTACGCCGTGATACCGCGCTGGGGTTTGGCGGACCGCGTCGACCAGGCTCCCATGGCAGCCGAAAAGCCTTCGCAGACAGGGCCATCCGCGCCGCTCGTGCGCACCACACTGTTCTTGAGCGTGCTGGTCCTGTGCGCGGCCGCCCTGGTGTATGTGGCGCGGTATGCGCTGTTGGTGTTCAACCGGAACACCTTGCTGAATTCGATCGTGGCCGTCGCCGCGGACGGGGTCGGGGTGCTGGCCAGCGTCGGTGCGATCGCGGCGGTGATCGTCTCTGGCGTGATGCTGATCCGGTGGCTGATCACGCGCAGGGCCGCCGTGTTCGCGCACCATGGCCTGCCGGAGCCGCGTTCCGTCCGGGCGCTGTGGGCCGGCTGTGTGGTGCCGCTGGCGAATCTGCTGTGGGCCCCCGTGTACGTCATCGAGCTGGCAACCGTCGAAGAGCACTATGCCCGGCTGCGACGACCGATCGTCGAGTGGTGGAGCGCGTGGGTTCTGAGCTACGTGGTTTCGATCTTCGCCATCGTCACCAGCTTCGCGACTGACGCCCAGGGCATCGCCAACAACACCGTGCTGATGGTTGTCGCCTATCTGTGCGCGGCGCTCGCCGTGGCGGCGATTGCCCGGGTCTTCGAGGGCTTCGCGCGCAAACCGGTGGAACGTCCCGCGCACCGCTGGGTCGTCGTCGAACCGGGTGGCTCCGACCGTCCCGCCGGGCGCCCGTCGAGCGGTCCGGTTGAGTTGGAGGGGCAGGAACCGGCAGCATAGGGGTATGACGTGGGCCGACGATGTGCTCGCTGGGCATCCCTTTGTCGTTGCCCACCGAGGAGCTTCGGCCGCGCGGCCCGAACACACGCTGGTCGCCTACGATCTCGCGCTTAAACAGGGCGCCGACGGCGTGGAATGCGATGTGCGGCTGACCCGCGACGGCCACCTGGTGTGCGTGCATGACCGCCGGCTGGACCGGACCTCGACTGGAGCCGGTTTGGTCAGCACGATGACGCTCGCTCAACTGCGCGAGCTCGAATACGGTGCCTGGCATGACAGCTGGCGCGCGGACGGCACGCACGGCGATACCAGCCTGCTGACGCTGGACGCCCTCGTTTCGCTCGTTCTGGACTGGCACCGTCCGGTCAAGCTCTTCATCGAGACCAAGCACCCGGTCCGGTACGGCTCCCTAGTGGAAAGCAAGCTCCTCGCGCTGCTGCATCGCTACGGGATAGCCGCGCCCGCCTCCGCCGACCGGTCCCGCGCGGTGGTCATGTCGTTTTCAGCGGCCGCGGTCTGGCGGATCCGGCGAGCCGCGCCGTTGCTCCCGACGGTGCTGCTCGGCAAAACCGCTCGCTATTTGGCCAGCAGCGCGGCCACCGCCGTCGGCGCCACCGCCGTCGGGCCGTCGTTGGCGACGTTGAAGGACTATCCGCAACTGGCGGACCGCGCCGTCGCCCAGGGCAGGGCGGTCTACTGCTGGAACGTCGACGAGTACGACGACATCGACTTTTGCCGGGATGTCGGGGTGGCCTGGCTGGCCACCCACCACCCGGGTCGCACCAAAGCCTGGCTGCAGAACGCGCGCGCCGCTGACGGCAGCGTTTAGTTCGGCCGGCCGACGGGCGCTATTGCTGTCCCTCGAGCGCGGCGGCGGGCACCGGCGCGTCGGAGGCCAGCGCCTCGAACAGCTTGCCGGCGGCATCGTGGTTCCACACCACCACCGCACCGGCGTCGCCGTTGGTGAATTCGCCGATCGGGACGGTCAGCGCGGTAGTCGACCCGTGCAGGGCCCAACCGAGGCGGGCCAAGTCCCACACGTGGTCGCCGCGGTCGACGGTCATGGCGCCGGCGGCCGCCCGCGGCACTGAGTACCAGCGGCGCGGATCGAGCCATACCGCCGGGCTGGCGGCGCGGTGCAGCAGCGCCGAGAGGAACTGGCGCTGGTTGGCCATCCGGTCCAGATCCGCGCGCGGGGTGTCTCGCGACCGGACGTATCCGAGCGCCTCACGGCCGCTGAGTTTCTGGCAGCCGGCCGGCAGGTCGATGCCGGCCAACGGATCGTTGATGGGCGCGGTCGGGCACACGGTGACGCCACCCAGCGTGTCGACCAGGCCGGCGAACCCGCCGAATCCGATCTCGGCGTAGTGGTCGAGGCGCAGCCCGGTGGCCCGCTCGACGGTCTGGGCCAGCAAGGGCGCCCCGCCGATCGCGAACGCGGCGTTGATCTTGTCCTTGCCGTGACCGGGGATCGGTACAAACGAGTCCCGCGGGATCGACACCATCGTCGTCGGTGTGCTCGACCGGAACTCGGGCATGTGCACCAGCAGGATGGTGTCCGTTCGGCTGCTGCCGATGTCGCCGCCGGTCGCCAGCTCTTGCTGCTGCTCGGCGGTGAGGTCTTGGCGGCTGTCCGAGCCGACGATCAGCCAGTTGGTGCCGCGGCCGGCTCCGGGCCGGTCGGGATAGTCGGTCAGCGCCTGCTCGCGCCGCAGCGTGGCGTCGAACCACATGGCGCCTCCGACAATGCCGGCGCCGGCGAGCAGGGCACCGATCAACACGGTGAGGGTCACCGCCCGGACCCAGCGGCGCCTGCCGCGCTTGCGGCGGGCCCTCGGGCCGACGGGTCGTGGCGGGGAAACGGATGGAGGTGCCGGAAGGACTGGTGGCGCCGGCCGGCGCAGTGGTGTTGTCGGCGGGTCGACGGCCGGCGGTGTCGGGCCGGTCGTCCGGCGAACCACCTGCGGCGGCTCGGGCCCGCGCGGCCCCCGCCGTTGGGGTGATCGGTCGCCGTTCACCCGGATAACGTACGTGCAGGGATTATCGGCGGGCTCGCAGCCCATTGATGAACGGGCAACCCATCAGCACCCGGATGGCCTGGCTGAGCCCCGTCATGTCATCGACCGGCTTGTGGAACGGCAGCCGGACGTCGTGGTCGCCGTCGTTGCCTTCGACGCGGAACCGCACCCCGTATCGGTCGAGCCCGAGCGGGCGGACCTGCCCCCGTCGCAAGGGCGCCGGCAGCTTCGACACCAGCCGCGCGACCACGTCGTTGTGCACGGTGTCGAGGTGCCACAGCAGCCTCGACTCCATCTCGCAGAACGGGTCGGGACGCGCGGCGAGCAGATCCGCCACACTGACGGGCTCGGCGCCGGTGGCATCGGTGACGACCACGGATGCGATCTCGAGCCGCAGCAACCTGTACCGAAGCTCTCCCACGCACAGCGCCGACCGCGGGGTCTCGACCTGCAGCAATGCCGGATTCGGGTACTCGGCGGCGATCCCGTCCAGCATGTCGGTCACCGCGTCGGGTGGGACCGGCTGCAGGCGCCCACGCACCCACACCAGCGAACGGACCGGTTCCCGCACCGGAAGCGGCGCGTAGTCCATCAGCTCCAGCAGCGCCTGCGAGCCGGAGAGCGGGCGATCCGCTTCGCCCACGCAGTCGACGGGGAGCACGACGGCGAAGGTTCCGTCGGGCAGCAGGTGATGCACCGGGGTGGCGATCGGGTCGCTGCGCGCTTCCCCCGTTTCGCCCCCTGTTTCTAAGGCGAGCAGAGCGCCGCCGGCGCGCGCACAGGCGCTGCGAACGCGTTCTGCGGTCGTCGGGGTGGGACAGCTCAGCGATGCCATCGGTCTCCTCGGATATTAGGTAAGCCTAAGTTAACTTACGACCCAGCACGTCGCAAGGCCCGTTCGACATGGAGCGCCGTTAGGGTTGGGGGCGTGGTTCGCATCGCATACCTCGGTCCCGAAGGGACCTTCACCGAGGCGGCGCTGCTGCAGATTACGGCCGCCGGTCTGGTTCCCGAGCAGGGGCCGGGCGCCGTTCGGATGATGCCGATCGAGAGCACCCCCGCGGCGCTCAATGCGGTTCGCGACGGCGATGCCGATTACGCGTGCGTGCCGATCGAGAACTCGATCGACGGCTCGGTGACACCCACGCTGGACAGCCTGGCCATCGACTCGCCGCTGCAGGTGTTCGCCGAGACCACGCTGGACGTGGCCTTCAGCATCGTCGTCAAAGCCGGCCTCAGCTCGGCAGACGTCCGCACGTTGGCGGCGTTCCCGGTAGCGGTGGCGCAGGTGCGCCAGTGGTTGGCCGCCCATCTGCCCGGGGTGGAGCTGCGGCCGGCGTACTCCAACGCCGACGCGGCGCGTCAGGTGTCCCAGGGCCAGGCCGACGCCGGGGTCACCTCGCCGCTGGCCGCCGAGCATTGGGGGCTGGCGGCGCTCGCCGACGGCGTCGTCGACGAGCCGAACGCCCGCACCCGCTTCGTCCTGATCGGGTTGCCCGGCCCGCCGCCGGCCCGCACCGGGGCGGACCGAACGTCGGTGGTGCTGCGCATCGACAACGTGCCCGGCGCGCTGTTGTCCGCGCTGGCCGAATTCGGCATCCGCGGCATCGACTTGACCCGCATCGAATCCCGGCCGACCAGAACCGAACTCGGAACCTACCTCTTCTTCGCCGATTGTGTCGGCCACATCGACGACGGCGCGGTCGCCGAGGCACTCAAGGCGCTGCACCGTCGTTGTGCCGACGTGAGATACCTAGGTTCTTGGCCGACGGGGTCGGAGGCCGGGGTGCTGCCCCCGCCGGCTGACGACGCGGCGCGCTGGCTGGCTCGACTGCGTGAAGGCAAGCCCGAGCAGACTTTCGGGGCCGGGGGGTCGGAGCCATGAGCGGTCGGTTGGTGCTGTTGCGGCACGGGCAGTCCTACGGCAACGTCGAGCGCAGGCTGGACACGCGGCCGCCCGGGGCGGAACTGACGCCGTTGGGCCGCGACCAGGCCCGGGCGTTCGCCCGCGGCTCGGGGCGGCCGGCGATGCTCGCGCACTCCGTGGCCACGCGGGCGTCGCAGACGGCCGAGGTGATCGGCGCGGAACTCGACATGGGCGCCCTGGAGTTCACCGGCATTCACGAGGTGCAGGTCGGGGAGCTGGAGAACCGCAGCGACGACGAGGCGGTCGCGGAATTCAACGCGATCTACGAGCGGTGGCATCGCGGTGATCTCGACGTGCCACTGCCCGGCGGGGAGAACGGCAACGATGTCTTGGACCGATACGTGCCGGTGCTAACCCAACTGCGGATGCGCTACCTCGACGACGACGAGTGGAACGGCGACATCGTCGTCGTCAGCCATGGCGCGGCGATTCGGCTGGCCTCCGCGGTCCTGGCCGGAGTGGACGGCAACTTCGCGCTGGACAACCATTTAGACAACGCCGATTCGGTGGTGCTGGCCCCGATCACCGACGGGCGGTGGAGTTGCGTGCGATGGGGAACCTTGACGCCGCCGTTCTTCTCGCAAGCCGACGCGAGCCCGGTCGCCGACGCGGTGAGCTCAGGCACCGATCCGATGGGCTAACGACTCATCCGTGCATCCGCAGCCGACGGCATCGCAGTCGATGACGAACGTGTGCACCAACAGCTCGGGGCTGTCGCAGTCCGGCTCGGTGCATTCCCACCGTCGCAACGAATGGCGAATGATGCTGCCGTGGCAGTGATCTAAGCCCGCCCGGCACTCGCGGCACTCAGCGCTCATAAGCCGTTCATAGCACCCGGGCCGGACAAAATGGTGTTGCCGCGCCATGAAAAGGCGGCCCAAAGGGTTTTGGCCGGGGCGTCAGGACCAGCCCAGTTCTTCCAGCCTGTGGTCGTCGATGCCGAAGTGATGGGCAATTTCGTGGATCACCGTGATCGCCACCTCCT
Organism: Mycobacterium sp.; assembly: GCF_025965855.1. Classification (GTDB taxonomy): domain Bacteria; phylum Actinomycetota; class Actinomycetes; order Mycobacteriales; family Mycobacteriaceae; genus Mycobacterium. The sequence continues at coordinate 11,900 of NZ_JAOPWB010000153.1, forward strand.
CGACGACGTCGGCGTCGGATTCGCAGGCGTCGAGCAGCGCCTCGCGGTAGATCGTGATGGCGTCCGGCAGCGCGCCGGCGTAATCGGCGTCGCGCTCGGTCAGCGCCACTCCTTCGTACAGCCCGAGCAGTTCGGCGTCCTCCGGGTGGCGGTCTTCGACGAGGACGACGACGTTGTCCATCGCGGCGGCCAATTCGGGCGGGATCAGATCGAGCGCATCGGAGACCAGGTCGTCGAACCGCCGCGGATCCATCCGCACGGGCACCCGGCTAGCCTGCCGGGGCGGGTTCGGCCGGCGGGGGCGGTGGTGGCGGGGGCGGAGGCGGCGGGGGAGCCTCGGGCG
>NZ_JAOPWB010000164.1 GCF_025965855.1 Mycobacterium sp.
GGCGCGATGGGAAGTTCGGCGTACCGGGATTCCTTCGGGCCACGGCTGCCCAGCACCCGGTTGCGGGCTGCCATCACCAGGTCGCCGGTGACCGCCGACGCGGTGGGCGCGCCGCCGGCCCCCTGGCCGTAGAACATCAGCCGTCCCGAGGCCGCGGCCTCGACCACCACCGCGTTGAACGCCCCGCTTACCGTGGCCAGCGGATGCGACAACGGCACCAGCGCCGGGTAGACGCGGGCCGAAACCCGTTGCTGGCCATCGTCTCCCGTGACGCGCTCGCAGATGGACAGCAGCTTGATGGTGCAGCCCAGGGATCGCGCGGACGCGAAATCGGAGGGCGTGATCTTCGTGATCCCCTCGCGATAGACGTCGTCGGCATGGACCCGGGTGTGGAAGGCGATGGACGCCAGGATCGCGGCCTTGGCCGCGGCGTCGTAGCCCTCGACGTCGGCGGTGGGATCGGCCTCGGCATAGCCCAGCGCGCTGGCGTCGGCAAGGGCGCTGGCGTAGTCGGCGCCGGTGCTGTCCATCTCGGACAGGATGTAGTTGGTGGTGCCGTTGACGATGCCGGCCACTCGCAGCACCGTGTCGCCGGCCAGCGATTGGGTGAGCGGGCGGATGACCGGGATCGCGCCCGCGACCGCCGCCTCGAAATACAGGTCTACGTGGGCGTTTTCGGCCGCCTGCGCCAGCTCTCCGGTGGAGACGGACAGCAGGGCCTTGTTGGCCGTGACGACGGACTTGCCGTGCTCCAGCGCGGACAGGATCGCCTTGCGGGCTGGCTCCACCGGTCCCATCAATTCGACGACGATGTCGACGTCCTCGCGGCAGACGAGCGCGTCGATGTTGTCGGTCAGCAGGCCGACCGGAACCCCGCGGTCGGCGGCGACGCGACGCACCCCGATGCCGCGCAGCACCAACGGCGCGCCCACGCGGGCCGCCAGATCGTCGGCGCTGTCCTCGATGATGCGGACGACTTCGCTGCCGACGTTGCCCAGGCCGAGCACTGCTACGCCGACCGGCTTTTCGTCACCGGACACCGGTCACCTCACTTCCAGACCCAAAAGATCGTCGACCGTCTCCCGGCGCAGGACGAGGCGGGCGCGCCCACCACGCACAGCTACCACCGCGGGGCGGCCGATCATGTTGTAGCGGCTCGACAGCGAATAGCAGTAGGCGCCGGTGGCGGCGACCCCGACCAGGTCGCCCGGGTGCAGGTCGCCCGGGACCCAGGTGTCACGGACGACGATATCGCCCGTCTCGCAGTGCTTTCCGACGATGCGGGCAAGCTCCGCCGGTGCATCGCTGACTCGCGAGACCAACCGGGCGTCGTACTGCGCGTCGTAGAGCGCCGTGCGGATGTTGTCGCTCATGCCGCCGTCGACGCTGACGTAGCGCCGGTGCGCCGTGGTGCTCACGTCGACGTCCTTGACGGTGCCGACCTCGTAGAGCGTGATGGTGCCCGGTCCGACGATGGCACGTCCCGGCTCGACCACCAGCCTGGGGATGGGCAGCCCGACGGCCGCCGACTCGTTGCGCACGATGACGCTCAGCTTGGCCGCCAGCTCGGCCACCGGCGGCGGATCGTCGGGCGCCAGGTACGAGATGCCAAAGCCGCCACCGAGATCGACCGTCGACAGTTGGGCCGTCTTGTCGACGCCGAACTCGCCGACGATCTCGTGCAGCAGGCCGATGACGCGGTGCGCGGCGAGCTCGAAGCCTGCGACGTCGAAGATCTGCGAGCCGATGTGGCTGTGCAATCCGACCAGTCGCAGGTGATCGGTGGCGAATACCCGGCGCACCGCCGCCATCGCCGCGCCGCTGGCCACCGACAGCCCGAATTTCTGGTCCTCGTGCGCGGTGGAGATGAACTCGTGGGTGTGCGCCTCGACCCCGACGGTGAGGCGCACCAGGACGTCCTGGACTATGCCCGCCTCGCCCGCGATGGCGTCGAGGCGCTCGATTTCGGTCATCGAGTCCAGGACGATATGGCCCACACCGGCTTTGACCGCGGAGGTCAATTCCCCGACCGATTTGTTGTTGCCGTGCAGGGTAATCCGCTCCGGCGGGAAGTCGGCGTGCAGCGCGACGGCCAGTTCCCCGCCGGTGCACACGTCCAGCGAGAGACCCTCTTCGTTGATCCAGCGCGCTATTTCGGTGCACAGGAACGCCTTGGCGGCGTAGTGCACGTTGTGGCCGCCGCCGAAGGCCGCCGCCATGCCTTGGCAGCGCGAGCGGAAGTCGTCCTCGTCGATGACGAACAACGGGGTGCCGTACTCCTGGGCAAGGTCGGTCACCGCGACTCCCCCGATGACCGCCACTCCCGCGTCATCGCGAGTTGTGCCGCGCGGCCACACGTTCGGCGCCAGCCGCAGCAGCTCCTCGGGGGATTGCGGTCGCGGCGGGCTTTCGGCGTGACGCGCCTCGTCGGCGTGCCGGGGTCCGGCGGGATGGACGTTCACATGCGCTCCGGGGCGCTGACGCCGAGAATCCACAGCCCGTTGGCGATGACCTGGCGGGCGGCCTGGCATAGCGCCAGGCGCGCGGTGTGCAGGTCGGTGGGCTGCTCGTCGCCCTGCGGCAACACGCGGCAGGAGTCGTAGAACCGGTGGTAGTCGCCCGCGAGGTCTTCCAGGTAGCGGCACACCCGGTGCGGTTCCCGCAGGAACGCAGCTGTGTTAAGCACGCGCGGGAATTCGCCGATGGTGCGCAGCAGCGCGCCCTCTTTGTCGTGGCTGAGCAGCTCGAGGTGCGCGGTGTCGGGAATCAGCCCGAGTTCGGCGGCGTTGCGGGCCAGCGCCGAGAGCCGCGCGTGCGCGTATTGCACGTAATAGACCGGGTTTTCATTCGACGCCGAGGACCACAGCGCCAGGTCGATGTCGATGGCGGTGTCCACCGACGAGCGGATGAGGCTGTAGCGCGCGGCGTCGACGCCGATCGCCTCGACCAGGTCGTCCAGCGTGAGCACCGTTCCGGCCCGTTTGCTCATCCGGACCGGCTGGCCGTCGCGGATCAGGTTGACCATCTGCCCGATGAGCACCTCGACGCTGGCCGGGTCCTCGCCGAAGGCGGCGGCCACGGACTTGAGCCGGGCAATGTAGCCGTGGTGGTCGGCGCCGAGCATGTAGATGCACAAGTCGAAGCCGCGTTGCCTCTTGTCCAGGTAGTAGGCGATGTCGCCGGCGATATACGCCGGCTTGCCGTCGCTCTTGATCACGACGCGGTCCTTGTCGTCACCAAAAGCGCTGGTGCGCAACCAGGTCGCGCCGTCCTTCTCGTAGATATTGCCGGTTCCGCGAAGCCGGGCGATGGCCTGGTCGACGCGGCCGCTGGTGTGCATCGAGTCTTCGTGGGTGTAGACGTCGAAGTCGGTGCCGAACTCGTGCAGCGATTCCTTGATGTGGGTGAACATCAGGTCGACGCCGATTGCCCGGAAGGTCTCGTGCATTTCGGGTCCGGGCAGGCTCAGCGCGTTGGGCGCCTTCTGCACGACCTGGGCGGCGATGTCGTTGATGTAGGTTCCCGCGTAGCCGTCGGCGGGGACCGGTTCGCCTTGGGCCGCGGCGATCAACGAGGTGGCGAACCGGTCGATCTGGGCGCCGTGGTCGTTGAAATAGTATTCGCGCACCACATCGGCGCCCTGCGTGGACAGCAGCCGGCCCAGCGCGTCGCCGACAGCGGCCCAGCGGGTGCCGCCGATGTGGATCGGGCCGGTCGGGTTGGCCGAGACGAACTCGAGGTTGATCTTGTGGCCGGCCAGCGCGTCCGAGTGACCGAATTCGTCGCCGGCGTCGATGACGTTGTTGACGACCACGGCCTGCGCAGACGCCTCGAGGCGCATGTTGATGAAGCCCGGTCCGGCCACCTCGGCTTCGGCGATGCCGTCGGCGTGGGTCAGCTTTTCGGCGAGCCATCCGGCCAGCTCACGCGGGTTTGTTCCGACCTTTTTGCCCAGCTGCAGTGCCAGGTTGCTGGCGTAGTCGCCGTGCTCGGGATTACGCGGCCGTTCCACGGTGACAACCGCCGGCAATGCGGCAGCATCCAGCCCGCGCTCGGCAAGCACCGCGGCAGCGGTGACTTTGAGCAGCTCGGCCAGGTCAGCGGGGGTCACGAGCGTCCATCCTATTGGCTCGGGTGCCCTCGCCCCGAATCCATTGTTGTGGCCGGGCGGCCACCCGGATGCGTTAGGCTGTCGGGGCCCATCGGCGCAACATGTATATAGGTGCGCCCCCGTAGCTCAGGGGATAGAGCGTCTGCCTCCGGAGCAGAAGGCCGCAGGTTCGAATCCTGCCGGGGGCACTATCTAAAACATTGCTTGACCTGCCTTTTCTCGATTTCAGTCTTCGCGCGGACGTTCGAACATGACCCTGCGTGTCACGACGATGTCACAACCGCACCTAAACTCTGCCCGGCCGCTCGCAGCGCTTCATCCTGGGAATGGGTGTACAGACGCGCCGTGATTGAGGCATCAGCGCGCCCGAGCCACTTAGCGATGACAGCCAGCGGAACGCCGCGCAGATGTAGCGCGGTCCCGCAGGAGTGGCGGGCATCGTGTAGCCGGATCTCGCGTACACCGGCCGCCTTGGCCAGCTTGTGCCACATCCGCGTCAGAGTGTCCGGCGCGTAAGGCTCCCCCGCCTCATTGACCGCGACATAGCCACTGTCAGCATGCGCGGCGCCCAGCGCCAGGCGTTCCTCCGCGTAGCGCACCGACGCGCGGCGTAGGACGACGCGTTCCGGCTTCGTTTCCGATCGCTCCGTTTTCGTTTCCGCCGGTTTTTGTCCGTCCTTTTTTTGTGGCCCCCCGTCGTAATTGGAGTGATTCCTGATGCCTGGTCCACCTCCTAAGCCGGCCGCGAAGCGGCAACGCAGCCGACGCCGGATGGGCTTCGATATCGGGGTAGTTAGTGCCGCCGGCACGGCGCCTCCTACGCCGCGGGGGCTCTCCGCACAGGCGCAAACGGCATGGACCGGCTACTGGTCGGACGTGGTCAGTGGAGTCATGCGCCGCTCGGACTCGACGCTGGCTCTACGTTGGTCGCGGAATTTGGATCGGTATCACCGGCTCCTCGGCGTGGCGGATAAGGAACCGTTGGTTACCGGGTCCACCGGCCAGCCGCGCCCAAATCCGTTGTACGACTTGGTCGCCAAGTTCGAGGCGTCGATCAAAGAGGACGAGAAGCAACTCGGCATCGGACCGCTTAATCGACTCCGGCTCGGCGTCGCCCTCTCCGAAAGTGCAAAATCTCTCGCCGATCTGAACGCCGAAGCCGAAAACGACCAGGACGACTTCAGGGCTGGTTTGGCTTGTTCTGACGGAGACGACCCCGCGTGAATCAAGTAGCACGGCATCCCGTGACCGACGTAGGCCCTGCTCCTAAGCGGTGGCTCGAATTTGCCCGCGCCTCAGCGAGCGGGGCACATGCATGGCGCCTCGTGGGCGGGTGGCGCGTGTGGACGCTGACGCCCGGTGAGACCTTTCTCCGGGCACCGTTCTACGGCACCCCCTGGCCCGAGGCGTCCGTCGTCGCGACGTGTCAATGTCGGCCCAGGCGGCACAACCCGCTCGACCTTCTCCACCACTCCGCCTGCCACAAAGGCATCCACGCCCTTGACGACCCCTGGGCTGCCATCGCTGAAGGCAACCGGCTCCGCGCACTTCTCGACCTCAATCGCCTGAGCGAGGTCGTCGTGCTCGGCGTCGTGGAGCTACTCGGCCTCATCACCGGCGGTCACTCCTGGGAGTTCGCCCCAACAGGGCGGGGCGTACGAGACCCTGGGCACCGCCGCCGACGTTCTGCGCCTCTACACCCTTCGGGACTGGTGCGGCGAGACAGACGCCGACGATGTGCGCGCAAGCCTGGTCGACACATACGGGCCCGTCCCGGTCGACGTTCTGCCACATCATCCGGGGCTGGCCCATAAACTGGGACGTCTACGAACCTAGCTCGCCGACTCGCCACCGGCCTGGTAGCGAAACAGAGCGACCTGGTGGGAAGGAGTCGTGCGGTGAGCGGCATCTCGTTAGAAAGGCCCCTCTTCCGGGCCGATCTCAGGGTGTCCGACAATGGGTGGTGCCTGCGGGCTAGGGCCGGCACTAGGTGACGGCTCCTCCTCAATGCTCGTCCACATCCCGGGGTTGATGTAGAGATTCGTCCTGTTCGCTCGGCGGATCTTCACCACGCCGCCGGCGATAATCTCAAACTTGTCTTTGTCCCCGAACACCATGGCAGGTTCGGGACCGTTGTGATTCAGCTTGAAGGCCATGCCGGTCAGTGTCGCTCAAGGGACCGCCAAGCATGGGTCCTTCTGTCGTTTCGCGTGTCGGCCCGCATCCCGAACCGTGGAATCGCGCCCAGTCAACCCGCTGTGACCTGTACCCTCTCCTCCTGTGGAGGGCCAACGGCATGTCCGGAATGTCTAGCGCGCTCGAAAAATGGACCGAAGAACGGTGCCCGGGTCTAGGCAGTCTTGAGGACGTCCACGGGAAGGTGACCGGAAAGCAGCGCGGACGCCAGCGGGCTACGGTACACCTCAACCGCGCGTTGTTTGTAGCGCTGTCGGCCGCGTTCCAAGCCAGTCGATCAGTTTGTTCGGGCCGACGACCTCGTGCCCGCCTAGCGGGGGGCGAAGCCCTCAATATGTAGCGAGCACTCGGGGATTGCCAGGCAGGCCGCTCGCTCGTCTATGTGCGCAGTGCTCGGCGTGCAGCCAAACTCGCGAGCTACCCGCCACGCGCGGGCGATTAGCCTGAGAGCCGTCGATGGTGGCGATGTCGCGCATGCGCGGATCGTAGAGCCGCGCGGTGCCGATGACACTTCACCCTTTGGCCCGCTGCGCGCAGTCGAAAACTAAACCGCACCGATCGCGAGCGCGGCCTCCTCGTGCCGTTTCAGGGCCCGGGTTTTTGGTGGAAAAAAACGCGGTAGATAGAAATGGCGACTGTCAAAGGGTCGCCACTGCTGCGCGTCCAAAAAAACGGGGATCTCAGCCGAAGAACCGGACCACGCCGTCCCAAAAGTGCGCCGAGTCCACCGAGGACCAAAGCCGACGAGCCACCTAGCGTCGGCGCTTCTCCGGCGCCCCCGACGAGCGCCCATGGACCGTCGCTCAATAATCAGAAACGGGTCCGCCGCGCCGGTGATGGCGTTAGCATCCGGTCGTGGTAGTTGCAAACCAGGGCAATTGCACCCCGCAGACGAAAGGCACGATCGATGAATGCCAAGAGGAATAAGAAGACGCTGACAGCTGGCGCACTGTCCGCGGTGCTGGCCGCGTCGTTGTCACTGACGGGCTGCGGGTTTCACCACCACGTTATGCCGCCGCCTCCCCCCGTGACGGTGGCCCCGTAGGCTCTCGTGCTGGCGGGCGCTGCGATTGTGGCGCACCTGGCGCCTCGTGGCGCACAGTTCGGCCGCGAAGTAAGCCGAGGCTGCCTTCAGATTTCCGTGGCACCCCTGAGTTCTGCGTTCTCCCGCTTCAAACGCTCTAACTCCGCGGACTCCTCAGTGCTCACCCCAGGACGCGACCCATCGTCGATCTCGGCCTGGCGAACCCACTTGCGCACCGTCCCGCCCGTGCCGATACGACTAACTCCGACACCGCCCGCATGGCGGCCCACTCGGTGGCGTGCGACGCAGGACCTCCGCGACCATCCGCACCGCCCGCTCACGCCGCTCCGGCGGGTACCTCCTTGACGTACTGCCTGGCATGACTCCAAGCTTCCCAACAAATAAAAAGTTCCGGACATGCAGGGGCGGTCCAGCTCGGTTCCCCAACCTTCTCCTCTACGAGGTGGGGACGCCGTAACGTTTCACCCTGGTCTGCGACCTTAGAACGGAATCAACGGCACCACGACGGTCCGCACGATGATGACCGCCACGAACACTGCCGTGAATGCCAGATCAACTGACATGGACCCCAACCGGACGGGCTTCAGCACCCGTCGGACCGGCCGGATCACCGGCTCGGTCATGGTGTGGGTGATCCGGCGTGCCTTAGAGAGGCCGTCGCTGCGGCCGCCCACTGGGGATAGCACGCCGATCCAGTCGACGACCATGCGAGCAATTAGCACGAATTCAAAGAACAGGAGAACGAGTCCAAACAAGCTTGCGACCACCGCACGCTCCTTCCCACCTACCCGAGGGTCCGCTGCCGAGCTGAGAAGCGGCTGTGGATCGGCGAAGATCCACCGATGCAAGCCAATTGGGTGGACATGGCTGACGGATTCGTAATGGTTATCTGCCCACAGCTTCGACGTGTGGTGGTTCTAGCTTTGCGACCCGAATGATGAGCTGCCCATTTGGATGTTTGTGCTCACCCGTGCGGCGGCTGCGGGGGCGGCCAGCGGCACAGCGGGTTGGGGCGGACGTGAATCATCTGATACGCGACCAGTCTGATAAGGATGGCCAGTAGCCATTCCGACTTCCCGGCGATTCCCCAGGTTCAGGCCGCCTGGCGGAGGTTCCTTGCTGAGGATGCTTCCGACCACGGCGCCAAGGGGGCGCTTCAGGATGAAGGCGATCCAGAACAGCCGCTAGTGTGTGAGCGACAAAGGTAGCAACGCCTGCCTGCCCACACCGCAATGACGTTGCGGCACTGCGCCGTTGCGGTGACCACACCATGCCGAGGGTGGTCGATGGGTGTTGAGAATGCGCTGAGAAGCGCTGAGCGGACGCTGAAACGACCAGCTGAGGACTGCTCCGCTCAGAAAATGATGACGGGGTTCGCGGCAGTTCGACAAGGGCATCCGCCCGCGTTATCCAGGCGTCCTTCAGCATTCGCAAGGTAAACCAGCTCTTTACCCACCGCTGAATCTCCGATAACTGACGGCTTCCTAACTTGGAAGACATACGCAGACAACGGGTTCTAAATCTGGAGGTCAAGATGAGAGTTGGCATTATCGGGGCCGGAGCGGTCGGAGCCGCTACCAGTCTGGCATTGATCGAGCGCGAGGTATGTCGGGACATCGTCCTCATCGACTGTGACCGGGCGCGAGCGGCGGGGGTAGCACTAGATCTTCGCTACGCGGCCCCGCTCACGGCGGCTGTGGATGTGCGGGCGGGCGACTACGATCTTCTCGCTGGGGCGACGCTCGTGATTATCACCGCGGGAGTCAACGAGCGCGCGGGCGGTGCGATTGATCGCTCCGACCCTCAAGGACGGTTGCGCCTGGCCGTCGACAATGCCCGCATCTACGCCGACATCATTCCCCAGGTGGTAGAAGCGGCACCGGAGGCGGTGCTGATGGTAGTTACGGACCCGCCAGACCCGTTGGCAGACATCACCCGTGGCTTGGCCGGACATCCCCGGGTGTTTTCCACCGGGACCCTCCTGGACAGTCTGCGATTCCGCGTCCATGTTGCCGAACGGCTAGGCGTTCAGACCGACGATGTGCAAGCTATGGTCGTCGGGGAACACGGAACCTCTCAGGTGTTGCTGTGGTCCACCGCCACCGTCGCCGGCCAACCCGTCTTGGATCTGCTTGACGCCCGATACCGGCGGCCACAACAGGTTCGCCAGGAGATTGAGCACAATGTGCGGTTCGCCAACATCGCCATCATCGAGGGCACCGGTGCCAGTTGCTATGGGATCGCTGCGGTAGTCGCGCGCCTGTCGGCTGCCGTGTTACGCGACGAGCGGGTTCTGCTACCGGTTGGCCTCTACCACCCCAAGTACGGCACCACGCTGTCTCTTCCGGCGGTGGTCGGTGCCTCCGGGGTGGACGACGTCCTCGAGCCGGCCATGACCGTCGAGGAACGTGCCGGTCTCAACCGCAGCGCCGCGGTTTTGCGTACTGCCACAGAGCAATGCGAAGACGCACTCGACAATCTTGTCGCGACCCATCGCTAGTGACGCTTATGCTCGCCCGAGCGCAACCCGCGGTGCGGTGGCCCATAGCGGTCGCTGCTGCCCTGACGTTCGGCACTGGCGCCATCGACATCACGACGTTCGCCCGCCACGGTGGAGTATTCGCCAGCGTGATTACCGGGAACCTCGTGCTTACTGGTTTTGCGCTTGCGAATGCCAACGCCGCCCTGGTTGCGCACACCGCGACGGCCGTCGGCGGGTTCATCGTTGGAGTCGCCGCCGGCAGTCGCGTCACCGGCGCACGCGATACCGACGGGCCCCGATGGCCGCTGCGAGTAACGGTGGCGCTGGGCGTGGAACTCGTGGTGCTTTCAGGATTCACCGTCGGCTGGGAAACAACCGGTGCCGCCCCGACTGGGTCCGCACAATTGGCGCTGCTCGCGCTGGCTGCGATCGGCATGGGTCTGCAAAGCGCCGCGGCGCGCGGGCTCGGGGTGACCGTGGCGACCACCTATCTCACGGGAACGCTGAGCGGTGTGGTCGCCGGGCTGACCGGATCGCCTCGGTCGAACACCGACCGTGCGGGTGTCGCGGCTCTGGTGGCCGCCATATGCGGCGCGGTCTGCGGGGGTGTGGTGCTGGCCTCGGTTCCCGCGGCGGCACCGCTGCTCACGCTGCTTCCCCTCACTGTGGTCCTCGCCGCTGCCGCCCGACACCATCGCGGCGACGCAGGCCGCTTCCCGGGCGGGCCGCCCAGCCGTGAGCTGGCTCGGGAACCAGCCCTGTGATACACACCTACCGGCCGGGACAGCCTGCTGCGGTAGCGAGGTTCAATCGTGACCGTCGATAGACTTGCCGCCATGGCCAACCTGCTGGTGGTCGAGGACGATGAGACCATTGGTAAACTACTCGCCGAAGGCCTGCAGGCCAACGGTCACCAGGTGACCTGGGTCCGTACCGGCGGCGGTGCGCTGCGGGAAGCGACCGCTCATAATTTCGAATTGGTCCTCGTCGACCTGGGATTGCCAGATCTCGACGGGGTACATGTGTGCCGGCAACTGCGAACAACGTTGCCCGCCGCCGTGTTGGTGATCCTCACTGCCCGAGACGCGGAAATCGACGTCGTGGTTGGGCTTGACGCCGGGGCTGACGACTACCTGACCAAACCCTTCCGCTACGCCGAATTACTGGCCCGCCTCCGCGCCCACTTGCGTCGCGGCCCCACCCAGGCGGCAGCGCCCGGGGGCCATGTCATCGGAGATTTGGTGGTCAACGCCAATAGCCGTATTGCCACCTACCACGGGCATCGTCTGCAGTTGCGGAGTCGCGAGTTCGACCTGCTTGCCCGCTTGGCGGCCGACGCTGACAATGCGGTAAGTCGCGACACGCTGATGGCGGACGTCTGGGACGAACACTGGTACGGGTCGACCAAGACGCTTGACGTTCACATCGGCATCTTACGTCGGAAATTGTCAGAGGTCGCTGGTCGCTACTCTGCGGCAGCGGACGCGACGCCGACAATCACGACGCTGCGCGGCTACGGGTATCGCCTCAATTCGCCTGTCCGACAAGAGATCCCCTCGCCGCAAACAGGAAACCCGCGGGAATGGCGGGGCCGTGCATAGACGGATCGTCACCCTGGCGGTCCTATCCGCGACCCTTGCCACCAGCTTGTTCGGAATTCCGCTAGCGGTTGCGGTCGCGCTCTATTTTCTTGGTGAG
>NZ_JAOPWB010000061.1 GCF_025965855.1 Mycobacterium sp.
GCCAGGGCTTCGTCGCCGGTCCCGGGTTCGAGGGCCTCATGACGGCGGACTACAGCCAGATCGAGATGCGGATCATGGCGCACCTGTCCTGCGATGAGGGCCTGATCGAGGCGTTCAACACCGGGGAGGACCTGCACTCGTTCGTCGCCTCGCGGGCGTTCGGGGTGCCGATCGAGGAGGTCACCGCCGAGCTGCGCCGCCGGGTCAAGGCGATGTCGTACGGGCTGGCCTACGGGTTGAGCGCCTACGGGCTGGCGGCCCAGCTGAAGATCTCCACCGAGGAGGCGAAAGTCCAGATGGAGCAGTACTTCGCCCGGTTCGGCGGGGTGCGCGACTACCTCATGGACGTCGTCGAGCAGGCCCGCAAGGACGGCTACACCTCGACCGTGTTGGGCCGCCGCCGCTACCTGCCCGAGCTGGACAGCAGCAATCGTCAGGTGCGCGAGGCCGCCGAGCGGGCGGCGCTCAACGCGCCCATCCAGGGCAGCGCGGCCGACATCATCAAGGTGGCGATGATCGAGGTCGACAAGGCGATCAAAGAGGCCGGACTGGCGTCGCGGATGCTGCTGCAGGTGCACGACGAACTGTTGTTCGAAATCGCGCCCGGCGAGCGGGAACTCTTCGAGGCGCTGGCGCGCGAGAAGATGGGCGGTGCCTACCCGCTCGACGTCCCGCTCTCGGTCTCGGTGGGCTACGGCCGCAGCTGGGACGCCGCCGCGCACTAAGGCACGCCGGTGTACCGTGATGGCGAAAAATCGGCCGCAAATTCGCCGTGACGTTACATTCGCGTCAGCTAGGCGGCCGGCCGAGTTTGTCCAGCGTGTGCCCTGTCGAGTAGCCTCGACGGGTAAATCCATTTTGTCCCTACGACCCAACCTGTCCGGAGCAACCCAACAACATGCCGAGTCCCGCCGTCACCTCGCCGCAAGTAGCCGTCAACGACATTGGCTCCGCCGAGGACTTCCTTGCAGCAATAGACAAAACGATCAAGTACTTCAACGATGGCGACATCGTCGAAGGCACCATCGTCAAAGTTGACCGGGACGAGGTGCTCCTCGACATCGGCTACAAGACCGAAGGGGTCATCCCCGCCCGCGAGCTCTCCATCAAGCACGACGTCGACCCCAACGAGGTCGTTTCCGTCGGCGACGAGGTCGAGGCCCTGGTCCTCACCAAGGAGGACAAAGAGGGCCGGCTGATCCTCTCCAAGAAGCGCGCGCAGTACGAGCGCGCCTGGGGCACCATCGAGGCGCTCAAGGAGAAGGACGAGGCCGTCAAGGGCACCGTCATCGAGGTCGTCAAGGGTGGCCTGATCCTCGACATCGGGTTGCGCGGCTTCCTGCCCGCCTCGCTCGTCGAGATGCGCCGCGTCCGCGACCTGCAGCCGTACATCGGCAAGGAGATCGAGGCCAAGATCATCGAGCTGGACAAGAACCGCAACAACGTGGTGCTGTCCCGCCGGGCCTGGCTCGAGCAGACCCAGTCCGAGGTGCGCAGCGAGTTCCTCAACCAGCTGCAGAAGGGCAGCATCCGCAAGGGTGTGGTCTCCTCCATCGTCAACTTCGGCGCGTTCGTCGACCTCGGCGGTGTGGACGGTCTGGTGCACGTCTCCGAGCTGTCCTGGAAGCACATCGACCACCCGTCCGAGGTGGTCACGGTGGGCGACGAGGTCACCGTCGAGGTGCTCGATGTCGACATGGACCGCGAGCGGGTTTCGTTGTCGCTCAAGGCGACCCAGGAAGACCCGTGGCGACACTTCGCGCGCACGCACGCCATCGGTCAGATCGTTCCCGGCAAGGTCACCAAGCTAGTTCCGTTCGGCGCGTTCGTCCGTGTCGAGGAGGGCATCGAGGGCTTGGTGCACATCTCCGAGCTGGCCGAGCGCCACGTCGAGGTGCCCGACCAGGTGGTCGCCGTCGGCGACGACGCGATGGTCAAGGTCATCGACATCGACCTGGAGCGCCGCCGAATCTCGTTGTCGCTCAAGCAGGCCAACGAGGACTACACCGAGGAATTCGACCCGGCGAAGTACGGCATGGCCGACAGCTACGACGAGCAGGGCAACTACATCTTCCCCGAGGGCTTCGACTCCGAGACCAACGAATGGCTGGAGGGATTCGACGCCCAGCGCACCGAGTGGGAGGCGCGCTACGCCGAGGCCGAGCGCCGGCACAAGATGCACACCGCGCAGATCGAGAAGTTCGCGGCGGCCGAGTCGGCCGCGCACGCCGCCGGCGACCCGTCGCCGGGCAACGGCGCGTCTTCGGAGAAGGCGGCGGGTGGATCCCTGGCCAGCGACGCCCAGCTGGCGGCTCTGCGGGAAAAGCTCGCCGGCAACGCCTAGCCTTTTCCACTCGCTCACGTAATGCTGCGCATCGGGCTGACCGGTGGCATCGGTGCCGGCAAGTCGGCGGTCTCGGCCACCTTCGCGAAGTGCGGCGCCGTCATCGTCGACGGGGACGTCATCGCGCGCGAGGTGGTCGAGCCGGGCACCGAGGGCCTGGCCGCGCTGGTCGAGGCGTTCGGTGAGGACATCCTGCGGCCCGACGGATCGCTGGATCGCCCGGCGTTGGCCGCCAAGGCTTTTCGCGACGACGAAGCGCGCAAGAAGCTCAACGGGGTCGTGCACCCGCTGGTGGGCCAGCGGCGCTCGGAAATCATCGCGTCGGTAGCAGACGACGCCGTTGTGGTCGAAGACATACCGCTACTGGTGGAATCCGGAATGGCGCCGCTGTTCCCGCTCGTGGTGGTGGTGCACGCCGACGTCGAGGTGCGGGTGCGACGGCTGGTCGACCAACGCGGCATGACCGAGGAAGACGCCCGCGCGCGGATCGCCGCGCAGGCCGATGACGAGCAGCGCCGCGCGGTCGCCGACGTCTGGCTGGACAACTCGGGCAGCCCGGAGGAGTTGGCGCGGCGCGCCCGCGGCGTGTGGGACGACCGAATCCTGCCGTTCGCCCACAACCTGAGCGCGCGCCGGATCGCCCGGGCGCCCGCGCGTCTCGTGCCGGCAGACCCGAATTGGCCGGACCAGGCGCGGCGAATTTTGGCCCGCCTGAAGACCGCCTGCGGCCACCGGGCGCTGCGCGTCGACCACATCGGCTCGACGGTGTTTTCTGAGTGTCCGGACTTCGCCGCCAAGGACGTCATCGACGTTCAGATCACCGTCGAATCGCTGGCGGTCGCCGACGAACTCGCCGAGCACCTGTTGTCCGCGGGCTACCCCCGCATCGAGCGCATCACCGCGGACGTTGCCATGGCCTCCAAGGACCAAGCCCGCAGCACCGTCGACCGTTACAACCACAGCGACGACGCGTCGCTGTGGCACAAGCGAATTCACGCCTCGGCGGACCCGGGACGGCCGAGCAACGTGCATGTCCGGGTGGACGGCTGGCCCAATCAGCAGTTCGCCCTGCTGTTCATCGACTGGCTGGCGGCCAACCCTGCGGAGCGCGCGGACTACCTGGCCGTCAAACGAGAAGCCGAGCGAGGCGCGGGCGGTGAGATTGCGTCCTATGTCGCCGTCAAGGAGCCGTGGTATCTCGGCGCCTATCGGCGGGCGTGGGAGTGGGCCGACTCAACCGGATGGCAGCCCTAGGAGCAGCTTTCACAAGAGTCCCACCAGCCCCCGCGGGAGCGGGCACAACGTGTGGCGCTTCGATCAGGAGATTCCTGGGGCGGATGTGATTGCCGCGGCTAGGCGGGCAACGGCGCGCCGCATTGCAGCACACCGTTGTTGGGGCCGGGATTTCCGGGCGCCGTCCTGACCATTTGGTCTGCCTGGGTGAAGACGTTGTCGTCGACGTCGATCTCGCAGTGCACGTTCGCCGAGTACGGGAAATGAAGCACAATCCGCAGGCCGGCCTGCTGCGGATCACCCAGTACCGTATTGGCTTCGAACACATTGCCTGGCATCGGGGGAAGGTTCGTGGTGTTTGTCTGGCCGCCGTTGATCACGAAGGTGGCCTGGCTGCCGGTGGTCAGCGCGTCGATCCTGGCCCGGTAGGTGATGTTGTGCAGGTCCGCCCTCGCAGTTGCCACGCTTAGCTGGGAGCCGGCCGCGATGACGGTCAAGGCGGCGATCGTCGTCCACGTGTGGTTGCTGGGGCTCATAACAGCCGAGATTACCTGGGCTGGCAGCGTGGGCACCACAACGACGTCCGCCCGCCCACCCGGGCGCGCGCGAGCCTGGTGCCGCAGCGCGGGCAGGACGGGTCCGGTTCGTCGCGCACGCCGGTGAGCCACCGCGGCAGGCGGGGCACCCGGCCGTGCCGGACTGAGGTGCGCAGCACCCGGGCCATCGCGGCGTGCAGGTGCTTGACGTCGTCGGCGTCCAGCTCCGGGATCGGGCGGGTCGGCGCAATCCGGGCCCGCCAGCAGATTTCGTCGGTGAGCAGGTTGCCCAGGCCGGCGATCACCGACTGGTCCATGAGCGTCGGCTTCAGCCGCCCGGACCGGCCGCGCAGCGCATCGCGAAACGCCGGCAGGCCAAGTCCCAACGCGTCGGGACCCAGCGGACCCGTCACGTGCGCGACGTCCTCGTCGGTGTCTGCCAGCCACACCCCGCCCAGCTTGCGCAGGTCGGCGTAGCGCAGTTCGCCGCGATCCAGTGCGATCACCAGCCGCTCGTACGGCTCACGCTCGGCGCCGTCGGCGGCATAGTGCGGATGCCCGGTCATCCCGCTGTGCAACAGCAGCGTCGGGCCGTCCGTCGGCAGCATCAGCCACTTGCCGTGCCGACGTGGGTGGTCGAAACGGTGCCCGTCAAGCCGCCGGGCCAGCGCCGCGGCGGTGGCGTTTCGCAGGATGCCGGGATCGCGGACCTGCACGCCCCGGATCCGCCGGCCGGGCAGCGCATCGGCCAGCTCGCGCCGAAATCCCTCCACGTCGGGCAGTTCAGGCACGGAGCTTCGCCAGCCGCTGCGCCGGGCCGGTCAGGGAGCGGGCGTGCCGGTACATGCCGGCCCAGGGATCGCGTTGCCCGGCAAGTCGTTTGGGGAGATTTCGGATGGTGAATCGGTCCGCCCGCAGGCCGCGGGTGTCCAGTTCGTCCCACTCCAGCGGGGTCGCCACCGGCGCGCCCACGCGGGCCCGCACCGAATACGGGGCAACCGCGGTCTGCGCGTAGGCGTTACGCATGATGTCGAGATACACGCGGTCGCCGCGCTTGTCCTTGCGGGCTTCCACGGTGCGGTGCGCGGCGTCGTCGGCCACCACCACCTCGGCGACCTCGCGGGCGAATCGCCGGGCGGTGTCGAAATCGGTGTCGGCGCGCAGCGGCGCCACGACGTGCAGCCCGCGCGACCCCGTGGTCTGCACATAGCGCGCCAGCCCGAGGTCGTCCAGAACCCCGGCCACCGCTCGGGCGGTGGCCCGCACCACGGCGAAGTCGCTGCCGGAGGGGTCGAGGTCGAACACCAGCCGGTCGGGATTGTGCAGCCGGTCCCGCCGCGACTGCCACACGTGCAGAGTGACGCAGTTCTGGTTGGCCAGCCAGCGCAACGCCTCCGGGCGATCCGCCACGGGGTGGACCAATGTGCCGCCCACCCCGTCTTCCCGGGCGACCTCGACGCGGCCCATCCAGTCGGGCAGCGAATCGGCGAAGTCCTGCTGCACCCAGCCTTGTTCGCCGACGCCGCGCGGGAACCGTTGCACGGTGAGCGCCCGGCCGTTGAGGTGCGGCAGCATGGTGTCGGCGACCTCGCCGTAGTAGTCGACCAGCTCTCCCTTGGTGATCCCGTCCTTCGGGAACATCACCCGGTCCGGGTGGGTGACCTCGACGTCAATGCGCGCCATCAGTGTGTCTCCCGCACGACGTCGCGCGGGTCCTTGTCGGTGCGCAGACCCTGATAACGCGGATGGCGCAGCTTGCCGTCGCGCGTCCACTCGGTAAACCCGATCTGGGCCACCAGCTCCGGGCGCACCCAGCGGGCGCCGGGCTCGCGCACCAGGCCCCGGGTGAACGGTGGCCGGTCCTGCTCGATGGAGGACAGCCGCTCATGCAGGCTGCGCAGCGTGGCTTCGTCGAATCCGGTGCCCACCTTGCCGGCGTAGACCAGGTCGCGTCCGTCATAGTAGCCGAGCAGCAGCGCGCCCAACTCGATTCGGCTGCCTTTGGGGCTGGTGTAGCCGCCGACGACGAACTCCTGGTCGCGAACGCACTTGAACTTCAACCAGTTCTTCGATCGACCGCCTTCATACGTGGAGTCGGCGCACTTGGCGATCACACCTTCGTCACCGCGCTGACATGCCGCCTGGTAGGCGCCGATGCCGTCCTCGACGCGGTGGGCCGTGAGCCGCAGCGGATCGCCGAACTCAAGGGCCTTGCGCAGCAGCTTCTTCCGCCACCGCAGCGGCACATCGGTGGTCGACTTTCCGTCCAGGTGCAGCAGGTCGAACAGGTAGTAGAAGACGCGGATCGGGGATGCCCTTGCCACCTCGGGGTCGGTGATGCCCAGCCGGCCCTGCAGCGTGGCGAAGCTGGTGCGGCGCCCCTCGAACGCCACCACCTCGCCATCCACGACGAACCGCTTCGTGTGCTGGGCGCCGAGTGCGTCGACGAGCTCGGGATAGGTTGCGTTGAGCGGCTGGCGATTTCGCGACAGCAGCCGCACCCGGTCGCCGTCGCGAAAGGCCAGGCAGCGCATCCCGTCGAATTTCCGCTCGAAGACCCAACGCGGGTCGGAAAACCGCTTGTCGGTCAGGGTGGCCAGCGTCGGAGCCCGCCAGTCGGGCACCGGCTCGTCGTGCAGCGCGCCACGCACCGATGCCGGCAGACCCGCGAGATCCGTCACGACCAGTCGTCCACCGTGTGGCCGGTCAGCGCCGGCTGACGCAGCGTGTCGGCGCCCTCGTCGTCTTTGCGCCTGATCAGCAGCCACGTCTCCGCGTCGCCCTCCCGGATCCGGGTGAGCGTGAAACAGCCGCGCAGCCACTCGCCGCGGAGGCAGAACGAAAGATGTCCGCGTTCAAGGCATTCGGTCATGTCGTAGGGCGCCGCGTTGACATAAGTGCCGCGGTCGCCGGCGACGTCGCGCTCGGCATCTTCGAGTGGGTGGTCCTCCGCGCGGCGGGCAATCCGCGTGCCCGTGGGTATCGTCCAGGACGCCAGCACGCCGTCGATCTCGAGGCGAAGGTCGTAGTGGTCGCTGCCGGCCGGCTGGTGCTGGATGACGAAACGCGGGTCCCGGCCGGACCGGCGTTTGCGTCGGTTGTCGATCAAACGCATCAAAAAGTGATACCCGTGGGCCACGTGAGGAAACGGGCTATGCCTCACGCCAGGTCAGCTCCATGCCGTGGGTCACCATCCAGCGGGACAGGTCGTAGTCGTTGCGGGCCAGGCCGTCGACGGCGGCGACGGCGCGCCGCACCGCCCGTTCGGCGACTTCCGGGGTCAGCAGGCCGTGACGCACGGCGTCCAGCAGCTCGTCGACGTCGGCCAATTCCGCGCCCCGTCCGGTGCCGACGACGATGTCCAGGTAGTGGTCTTCCGCACGCCACACCTTCGGGCCGGGAGTGTATTCGCCCACATCGAGGTAGTAGTCCTGGTCGCGCTCATGCCCCGGATTGAAATGAAAGACGCTGGCGCGCAAGCCTAACGACGGCAGCAGCCACGATTCGAGGTAATGAAACTGGGCTCGGCCCGGGGTGGGGCGGGCGAGGTAGAGCCCCCACGGGCGCATGACGTACTCGTCAACGGCCCGCACGATGCCCTTCGGATCGGTGTTGGTGCGAGCGACCAGGTCGAACGTCTCGTGCTTCGGCGGATGGATTCTCTCACCCTATCGGCGCAACCGAATTTTCCACCGCACGAAGCCGGCGTAGAACAAAGACAGTGCCGCCAGCATGCCCATGTCGATCAGCCAGATCTTCGAGGTGTGCTCCCAGAACCGGTCCTGGGCGAGCAGCGAACCCGGCACCAGATGCCGGATGTCCACCGTCGAGGCCGCCGCGGCGTAGCCCCAGCGCGCGGGCATCGCGAAGGACAGCTGGTCGAGGACGAGGCGGCCGGTCACCGGGACCATCCCGCCGCACAGCACCAGCTGCGCCATGATCGACACCACGAACAGCGGCATGATCTGCTCGCTGGACCGCACCAACGACGAAATGGCAAGGCCGAGGATGGCCGAGGCCACGCACGTCGCGGCGACGGTCAGGAACAGCTCGAAGGTGGCCGCCAGGGCGGAATGGCCCAGCAGCACGCCGCCCTGGGTGGGCGCGCCCTTGCCGACCACCACGATCGTGGTGGTGATCGCCGACTGCAGGATGGCGAACCCGCAGAACACCCCGGTCTTGGCGAGCAGGTAGGCCGAGGTCGACAACCCCACCGCCTGTTCGCGCTGGAAGATGGCGCGCTCGCCGACCAGGTCGCGGATCGTCAGCGCGGTGCCCATGAAGGCCGCGGCGAGCAACAGCAAGTTCAGTATCTGCGCGGATTCGTCGGGCGTCCCCGCGTGCGGGTCGGGGACGCGGAACCCGCTGGACCCCGGCACGGTCAGCGACAGCACACCCAGGATGAACGGCAGCAGCGCCAGGAAGATGAAATAGGCCCGGTCGGCGACGACCAGGCGGACCTGCCGGCGGGCGACCGTGGAGATCTGGCGTCGCACGCTGGTGTGGACCGGCTCGCCCAGGTCGCCCGGCTCGTCGGTCCTGGCCGGCAGCGACTTCTGGGGCCGCTTCTGCGCCTCGGCCTGGGCCAGGAACCGCCGGTTGGCCTCCTCGGGGTCGGCGCCCACCTTGGTGAAGATCTTGGCCCAATTGGTGGTTCCCATCGCCCCACCGATCTGGTCAGGCGGGCCGAAGTAGGCCGTCTTGCCGCCCGGCGCCACCAACAGCAGCTGATCGCAGATGTCGAGGTAGGACAGCATGTGCGTCACCACGATCACCACGCGACCGGCGTCGGCCAACTGGCGCAGCATCATCATGACCTGGTGATCCAGGGCCGGGTCAAGGCCCGACGTCGGCTCGTCGAGGATCAGCAGCGACGGCCCGGTCAGCAGTTCCAGCGCCACCGAGGCGCGCTTGCGCTGACCGCCCGACAGCTTGTCGACCCGGGTATCGGCGTGCTTGGTCAGGTCCAGCTCGTCGAGGACCTGGGCGACCACCTTGGCGCGGTCGGCCTTGCTGGTGTCGGGCGGCAGCCGCAGTTCGGCGGCGTAGCCCAGCGCCTGGTTGACCGTCAGCTGGCGGTGCACCACGTCGTCCTGGGGCACCATGCCGATCCTGCTGCGCAACGACGCGTAGTCGGCGTGGATGTCGTGGCCCTCGAAGGTCACCGAGCCGGAAGTGGGGCTGGTGTAGCCGGCGATCAGCCTGGCCAGCGTGCTCTTGCCGGCGCCCGACCCGCCGATCACCGCGGTCAGCGTCCCCGGGCGGGCGGTCAGCGAGATGTCGTCGAGCAGTTGCTTGCCGTTGTCGACGACGTACTTGACGTTGCGCACCTCCAGGCCGCCGGTTCGCGCCGGGGCCTCGCTGCCCTTGACCAGCGTGCCGTCCCGGAACACCAGGTCGACGTTGCCGATGGTGACGACGTCGTCGTCGGTCAGGATCGCCGACCCGACCCGGGTGCCGTTGACGAACGTGCCGTTGATGCTGTTGTCCCGGATCTCGAGGCCGAGCGGCGTGGGCACCAGCGTCGCGTGCTGACGGGAGGCCAGCACGTCGTAGACGACGATGTCGCTGTCGGCCGCGCGACCGATCGTCACGGCACCGGCGGTGCCCGCGGCCGACGACGAGCGCGGTGAGAGCAACTTCACAAACCTGGTGGCCAGGTTCGATACGTCGGCCGTCTTGGCGTCGATGACGGTCGACTCGGCGAGTGGCGGCGCGTCCGGCCGGACCGCCGGCTCGGCGTCGACGACGGTCAGCCGGTCGGGTGGCGTCCCACGGGGTGGCCTCGTCGCCGGCGGCATGCCCGACGCCTGAATCCGCGGCGGCGGGGGCGCCTGCCGCGGCTGCGACACCG
>NZ_JAOPWB010000197.1 GCF_025965855.1 Mycobacterium sp.
CGATCACCGAGATCATCAAGGAAGCCCATCAGCGTGCGCTCACCGCGCGATGAGCACACCGCGGTCTGACACACATATCCTGTGTGCTTCGGTCGACGTTGCGACAGGCTGAGTCAAGTTCGACGTCACGCTTGCGGGATTAACCGCGAAGTCGTTGAGCGCGCCTGGTCGGTGAGCAGCAAGGGCAGCGACGGATCCGCTGAGTATTTTTTTCCGGTAAGACTCGTCCACGGCGGCGATCGAGGCAGGGTCTGTACGCAGGATGAGGTCGACCTTGTAGCGCACGCCGGCGGCGTCGACGTACGCCTGCGACTCGATGGCGTGGCGGTACCAAAACCCGTTCATCCCAAACCCGGATCGGACATACAAGTCGTCGTCGACTCGCACGACCCATACCGGCGTCGAGCGGTTGTACCCACCATTCTTACGCTCGCTGCTGATACGGATTTCCTCTTGATCGGCGATCTCGCTGAGAGTTTTTGGTTTCCAGCCGACTGTCATGTTTGCTTCTTCGTTGGTTAACGTTGTACCGGCACGAACGCGACTGGTGTTACTGGCACCGTCACCATTGCCTCGGCCGGTTGCCCACAGCGGCCCCGTGCGCTCGACACGCTTACAAAACGTCGGCGTCTTAGCTGGCGTTCGCCGGTGCCCGCGTCAGGAATTCGGCCAGGTGCTCGACCGCCACCCGCAGTCACCGCCACCCTCAGCTTCAGTCATAGTCGCCTCCTCAATTGTGTAACCGCAAGGTGGGAGATCTGATCTGGCTGTAGCCTCCATCAACCGACAGTGCGGTTCCCGTGGTGAAGCTACTTAGGTCGGAGGCGAGAAACACGACCGCATTCGCGACTTCGTCGGCTTGTGCGAGCCTTCCGAAGGGAATTTCTTGGCCGCGTGGCGTTTTTAACTGTTCCATGCTCTCGGCGACGGCGTTGTCGACCAGTTCGTTCGGACCTGGTGCGTCAGTGGATGCCAGGTTGACCGTATTGACCCGAATGTTGCGATCTGCCAGTTCGTTGGCCCAGGTGTGGGCGAACGAGCGCAGTGCCGCGTTCGTGGCGGCGTAGACACTGGCCCCGATCCGGCCCCGGTCCGCGGCAACCGAGGCGGTCAGAATGATGGAAGCGCGGTCGTTGAGCAGCGGCAACAGCGTCTGAATGGTGAGGACCACACCTTTGACGTTAATTCCGAACAGCGAGTCGAAATGCTTGTGAGTGATCTCGCCAAGGGGAGCTGCACCGGCGATGCCGGTGTTGGCGAAGATGGCATCGACGCCGTTGCCTGTTGCGGCCACTATCGCGCGGAGTTTCTGCAGGTCGGCCGATCCGGTGACGTCCCCATGTATTGCTGTGGCTGCCGCACCGAGCGTGGCGACAGCTGCATCCAGTTCGGCGGGGCGGGGCGAGAAGATGAATATTGTCGCGCCTTCCTGGACGAATCGACGTGCGGTGGCAAGTCCTATCCCGCGGCTGCCGCCGGTGATGACCGCTGTCTTACCCGCCAAGAGGGCCATGAATTCTCATCGACCAAAGTAGTGGTTCACACGGGCGGTGTACCCGTTGGAGACGCGACCAAGGCGGCGGGCATACCGGTAACCCGGTCCGCGGCAGTGGTGGCCGGCACTCCCGACGTCCGTCACGGTCGGCATAGTGTGGTACCTCATCACAAGTTCTCCTTGATAAACGCCGGGACTCCCCTCTCTGCCAACCTGGGTTGAGGCACCTGCCGCCTGACAATCAGTGACCCGAGGGCGGGGATGGAGAGCTTCCCCGAGATGTCGAACAAGGTGACCACGTTGGTCCGAGCGACCGGGATCGAAGATCCTGGTCGGATGAGTAGCGGTGCTGGAACGGAGCGTCCCGACCCTGAGGTGCCCGAGCGTGCCCGGCGCAGGACGTTCACCGCGAAGTACAAGCTGGAGATCCTGGCCGCCTACGACGCCGCCCCCGATGGTGAGAAGGGTGCGTTGTTGCGGCGGGAGGGCCTGTATTCCAGCCACATCGTGGCGTGGCGGCGGGCTCGGGACGCCGGCGCGCTGGCTGGGCTGACTGTTCCGCGCGGACGTAAGCGGCGCGACCCGCAAGCCGAGCGGATCGCGCGCCTTGAGCAGGAGAAACGGCAACTGGAGCAGGAGCTGGCCAAGACCCGCTTGGTGGTGGATGTGCAGGCAAAACTGCACGCGCTCTTGGAGACGCTCTCCGAGAGCGCGGATACCGAGCCGAGGTCGACGCCGTGACCGACACCGCGATCGCCGAGCTGGTCGGGTGTGTCGGGGTCCGGGAAACATGCGAGGCTGTTGGGGCCGCGCAGGCCAGCTACTACCGGCGCCACCGCACCAGCGCGCCACCGGCTCGGTCGATGCTGATCCCGCACCGGGACCGACACCAGCCGCGGGCGCTGAGCCAGGTCGAGCGCCACGCGATCCTCGACGTTTTGCACAGCGACCGGTTCGTCGACATGGCGCCGGCCGAGGTGTGGGCCACGCTGCTCGACGAAGGCGTCTACCTCGGCTCGATCTCCACGTTCTACCGGCTGCTACGCCAGGCCGGCGAAACCCGGGAACGGCGCCGGCAGGCCACCCACCCGGCCGCCGTGAAACCGGAACTGGTTGCCTACCAGCAGAATTCCGTGTGGTCGTGGGATATCACCAAGCTGCGCGGCCCCGCGAAGTGGACGTACTACTACCTGTACGTGATCTTGGACATCTTTTCGCGGTA